>JACMOG010000657.1 GCA_014378125.1 Vitreoscilla sp.
CCACCTTCCGCACGCCCGAGGCCGCGGTGGGCGCGTTCGGCAACATCAGCACCTTCTACCAGAACCAGCGCCTGCTGCAGCAGACGCCGCCGCCGCTGTCCACGCTGGACAAGCCCGACATCGAGGGTGCGCGGCTGCTCATCGAGAGCGTGCTGGCCGAGCGCCGCAAGGTGCTCACCGAGATGGAGTCGAAGGCGCTGCTGTCGTCGTTCCACGTGCCGGTGACGCAGACCATCCTGGCGCGCACGCCCACCGAGGCGATGATGATCGCCACGCAACTGGGCTTTCCGGTGGCGCTGAAGATCGACTCGCCCGACATCGTGCACAAGTCCGACGTGCAGGGCGTGGCGCTCAACCTGATGAGCGGCACCAGCGTGCGCGAGACCTACGTCGACATGATGGAACGCGTGGCCCGCATCGCGCCCACCGCGCGCATCAACGGCGTCACCGTGCAGAAGATGGCGCGCGCCCGGCGCGGCCGCGAGATCTCGGTGGGCGTGGTCACGGACGACCCGTTCGGCCCGGTGATCGTGTTCGGCGCCGGCGGCGTGATGATCGAGCTCATCGACGACCGCGCGATGGAGCTGCCGCCGCTCAACCAGTTCCTGGCGCGCCGACTGGTGGAACGCGCCCGCGTGGCCGAGACGCTGCTGGAATGGCGCGGCGCCAACGCCGCGGACATCGGCGCGCTGGAGCAGGTGCTGCTGCGCGTGTCCGAGATGGTGTGCGCGCTGCCGCAGCTGCGCGAGATGGACATCAACCCCATCATCGTCGACGAGCATGGCGCCGTGGCCGTGGACGCGCGCATCGTGGTCGATGGCGCGCCGTCGTCTAACGTCGGCTCGTCCGGCCAGTTCGGCCACCTGGCGATCCTGCCGTACCCGTCGCGCTTCGAGCAGGTGCTCACGCTGCGCGGCGGCGACACCTGCAACCTGCGCCCGATCCGGCCCGACGACGCGCAGATGCTGCAGAACCTGGTGCGCGGCCTGTCTCCCGAAAGCCGCTACTTCCGCTTCGTGTCGTCGTTCAACGAGCTGCCGGCCACCATGCTGTCGCGCTTCACGCTGATCGACTACGACCGCGAGATGGCGCTGGTGGCGGTGGTGCGGGAGCGCACGGTGGCCGAGGACGGCTCGTTCACCGAGCTCGAACGCATCGTGGGCGTGTCGCGCTACGTGATCACGCCCGACCAGCAGAGCTGCGAGTTCTCGCTGGTGGTGGCCGAGGACATGAAGGGCCGCGGCCTGGGCTCGCGCCTGATGGAAAGCATCATGGAAGCGGCCCGCGAGCGCGGCCTCTCGGAGATCGTGGGGCTGGTGCTGCGCAGCAACGGCGCGATGCTCAAGCTGATGCGCACCATGGGCTTCGACGTGAAGCGGTTCGACGAGGATCCCGATTTCGCGAAGGTGACGCACGCGCTGTAAGCGCGTGCGACATCCTGCGAGAAGTGGCAGGATCCACGCGATGCCGGGCCCTGGAACCTGCGACTTCGCGCAGGATGACCGAGTTTGCGCAGGATGACCGCCTCACCGCCTCACCGCAACAACGCCTTCGCGGCCTCGATGCGCAGCGCCATCTCCACCCGCTCGTCGTTCATCACGCAAAGCAGGAACGCCCGCGGATCGGCGTCGCTCGTGGGCGCGCTCGCGCTCGCATGCACGGGCGTTTCGCGCTCCGGTGCGTCCGCCCGCGCTTGCGCGGGCGTCGCCGCCAGCACCGCGTCGGACCCCGCCGTCTTGATCGGCTGCAGCCGCCGCAGCAAAGCCGCCTGCCCTTCCTCGCCGGGCTCGACGTCGAGCCTCGGCGTGTCGGAGAAGACCGCCGCGAGGTCGGCGGACACGAATGCCGACCAGTTGCCCGGCTCGCCCTGCGGCGCCGGCACCAGCGCGGCATGGCGCGAGGGCATGGCGGCGTCGGGATAGAGGCGCACGCGCCGGGTGGGGACGTCGGCGAGGAAGCGCTCGCGCAGCATCGCCAGGAACGCGTGGGCGCGCGCCGCGTCGACGGACGTCTCCAGCGAGAACCACAGCTGCAGGCCGTCGATGCCCGACACCGCGATCGCCGGCTCGGGCAGCTCCAGCTCGGCCTGCACGCCTTGCCATGCGCGCGACAGCGCCTCCCATCCCGCGGGCAGCACCACCTCGAGCACCAGCGCACGCACACGCCCTCGGGCATCGATCAGCGACAGCGTCTGCGCGTCCTGCGTGGCGAACACCAGCCCGCCCAGGTAGAGCCGGTCCAGCTCGGCGTCCAGGCGGTTCATGCGGGCGACCCGAGCAGGTACGCGATGGCCGCCGTCACCGTCACGGCCTGGGCGTCGTTGCATTCGGCCGGCGTCGCGCCGGGGCTGTCGGGATAGACCTCCGTGGTGGTGACGAAGCGCGCGTCGGGAAGCCGCCGCACAGGTCGAGCGATCGCTTGGCGTAATGGATCACGCCCGGCTGCTGCAGCGGCTCACCGATGATGCAGCCATGCGCGTCGCGCTCGGCGGTGCGTCACCCGGGAAAAGACTCGATCAGTGCATGCTGGAACTGGGGCGCCGGTCGCTCGACATCACCGACGAGATAGAAACCATCCGGTATGTCGTGCCGGTCGAACGCCACGCTGTCGCGCGCTGCCTTGGCAGGTCCGAACTC
>JACMOG010000658.1 GCA_014378125.1 Vitreoscilla sp.
AGCCCTTGAACGTCAGCACGGTCATCTGCGTACGCGGCTCGAGCTGATAGTGTCGACCAGAGACGCCCGTCGCCTCGCTGGTCTTGGCCCGGTCGTCCCGCTCGATGTGGATCTCGTCCGAGTAGTCGGTTCCGGCAGAAATGTGGAATTCCTTGCCGAGATACCAACCCGAGACATCGTGCATCGAGGTGCCGCCGCCGGTCTGGACTTCAGGGCCGCCGTCGCCTGCCACGATCCTGACGTCGGCGCGATCCGTCTTCCACTTGCCGGTTTTCTTCACGAATCGCTGCGTGTCCGCCCAGGGGGGATGAACGTGTCGCCCATGACGGATCGAACAGGTCGCTCTTCGTGGTGGCCATGATGCTGCTCCATGTGGCGTTGACAATACCCGGCGGGGTAATTCATGAAAGGCGGTCCGACCATCCCCACGTCGATGGCGCGAAGCACCTCACCGGGCGCCCCGCCCGAGTCCGCGCTCGCCGCGCCCGGGCATCCGCACCACCGCGCCCCCGTCGGCCGCCCGTGCCCGCAACTGCCCGCAGCCCCCCTCCACATCCTGCCCCGCCGACTGGCGCAGCTTGGTCAACACCCCGCGCGACTGCAAGGTGCGGGCGATCGCCGCGGCCTTCTCGGCGGATGGGCGCGTGAAGCCCAGGCCTTCGTTGGTGTTGTACGGGATCATGTTCATCAGCGCGTACTTGCCCTTGAGCAGCCGCACGATGCCATCGATCTCGTCGTCGCCGTCGTTGATGCCGTCCAGCAGCGTCCACTGGTACTGGATGGGGTAGCCGGTGGCACGCGCGTAGCGCTCGCCGGCCTCCACCAGTTCGTCGGGCGACATGCGAGGCGCGCGCGGCAGCAGCTCGCGGCGCAGCGCGTCCTTGGTGGTGTGCAGGGACAGCGCCAGCGCAGGTTTGACCGGTCCGGCCGGCAGGCGCTCGAACACGCGCGGATCGCCCACGGTGGAGAAGACGAGGTTCTTGTGGCCGATGCCGCCGGCGGTGCCCAGGAGGTCGATGGCCTCCATCACGTTGTCGAGGTTGTGCGCGGGCTCGCCCATGCCCATGAACACCACCTTCTTGACGAAGCGCTTGGTGCGGGCCAGCGCCACCTGGGCCACGATCTCGGCGCTGCCCACCTGGCGCAGCAGGCCGTCGCGGCCCGTCATGCAGAACAGGCAGCCTACCGCGCAGCCCACCTGGGTGGATACGCACAGGCCGTCGCGCGGCAGCAGCACGCTCTCCACGGTCTGGCCGTCGTTGAGGCCCACCAGCAGGCGGGCCGAGCCGTCCTCTGCCGGGTGCTCGGACTGCAGCGTGGCCAGGCCGGCCAGCTCGGCCACGAGCGCGGGCAGCGCGGTGCGCAGCGCCAGCGGCAAAAAATCCTCGATGCGGCGCTTGCCGGCGTCCTGCGGCTGGGCGTTGACCCATTGGCGCAGCACGCGCGCCTCGTGCTCGGGCGAGGCGCCGAGCGACCGGAGGCGGTGACGAAGATCGAGGATGCGAAATGGCGCCCCCACGCTCCTCCCGTCGCTGCCCCCCGAGGGGGAGCTCGGTTCGGCTCGGGTGCGACCCTCGCTTCCCGAGAGCTTGGCTGATCCGATCAATGTGAGGGCCCGACCAGCGTCTTCTGGACCCAGCCCGAGAAGTTGGACGAGTCCACCTGCACGAAACCGTTCTTCTGGTCGCCGCTGGCGATGAGCTCGTCGCTCTTGGTGAGCGTGGCCACCACCTTGCTGTCCCTGGACGGCCCGGCGTACACCTTCACGTTGTTGATGCGCGCCATCAGCACCTCGCCGGCCTTCTGCGGGGCGCCGGCGCGGGTGGAGTTGCCGGCGTTGACGTCGCCCGACTCGCTGTGCGTCTTGATGAGCGACGGGTTGTCGCGGATCGTGCGCACGATGTTGTTCCAGTTGTCGAGCAGGCTGGCCGCGATCACCTTGCCTTCGGGCGTGTTGGTGTAGCCGTTGGCCGCGCCGAACGCGGCGCCGGTCCAGCCCCAGCCGCCGACGTCGAAGTCGGTCTTGGTGGCCTTGCCCTCGGCCGAGGCCACCTGGATGCTGGAGCGCACGTCGGCGATCACCAGGCTGGTGGACGCCTCCTTGAACTTGAGGCCCCCCGTGACGCCGCCCAGACCGAAGTGGCTCAGCGCGCCGCCGATCAGCGCGCCGCCCATGCCGCCGGTGTTGTTGGCGGCGATCTGCACGGCGGGCGTCATCACGAAATCGGCGGCCTGCATCTGGCCCTTGCCGACGTTGGACTCGCCGCGCAGCTCGCCGCCCTCGGCCAGCGAACGCTCCTGCTGGATGTTCTGCATGGCCACGCCGCGCTCGACGACGTCGAAGCAGCCGGAGTCCTGCACCATCATGCGCAGCAACTGCTCGGGCGAGCCGAGCTGGTACGACGAGAGGTAGCTCCAGCCGCCGTGCGGCTCGGCCACGGCCATCACGCCCAGCTTGTGCTCGCACTTCTCGATGTTGGGCGTGGCGGCGGCGGCGCCGCCGGCCAGCAGCGCGAGGGACGACGCGGCGATCAGGGTCGCGGGCGTCTTGGCGATTCTTGTCATGGGAACACTCCTCCGGTGGGCGACCCCGCGGGCGGGGAGGCAGGAAACCTGGCGAAATTGTGCCATCCGGTGTTCGCGCTGGCGCTCCCTCCGGAGGGGGACATCCCGGATGTCGACGACGCCTGCTGCTCGACAGTGGAAGCCCCTGCCCTGGGGATTTCCCGATCCGGCCGGCATATTCGGGCCGCGCTCAGCAGTGCGACGCCGGCATCCAGTACCCTTGCAGCTTCCCAGCGCCTCATCTCGACCATCCGCCCTCCATGCGCGCCAGATTCACCGACCCCGACACACTGCAGCGCTGGGCGATCGCCGCGGCGCTGGCGCTGCTCGCGCTGTCGGTGCAATGGTCGGTGCGGCCCTGGGTGGGCACCAAGATCCCGTTCCTGTTCTTCCTGCCGGCCATCGTGGCCACGGCCGCGCGTTGCGGGCGCCGAGCCGGCCTGTTCGTCACGGCCGTGGGCTTCGTCAGCGCGTTGGCGTGGCTCGCACCGCCGACCCAGTGGTGGGTGACGGGCACCACCGATGAGCTTTCGCTGCTGATCCACGCCATCCTGGGCGTGCTGCTGTCGTCCCTCGGCGCGCGCCTGCGCGTGACGAGCGACCGCGCGTCCGCGGCCGAGCAGCGGCTGGTGCTGGCGGGCGAAGACACCGGCATCGGCATCTTCGACCTCGACCTGGTCACGCGCCAGGTGTACCTGTCGCCCGCGCTGGCGCTGCTGTGCCGGGTGGACACCGCCCACGGCGCCGTCTCGCTGGACGACGTGCTGGCCACGATGCCGGCAGACGCGGCGGTCGAGGCCCGCGCCGTGGTGGCGCGCAAGCTGCGCGAACGCGCCACCGGCTACGAGCGCGAGGTGCGCCTGAACCTGCCCGACGGCCGCGAGCGCTGGCTGATGCTGCGCGTGCACATCGTCTGGTCGGGCGAGCGCGCCACGCGCATGCGCGGCGCCTGCATCGACATCACCGAGCGCCGCGCCGTCGACGACCTGCTGGGCCGCACGCAGGCCGAGCTGGGCCAGCAGGTGGCCGACCTGCACCGGCTGCACGAACTCAGCAGCCGGCTGCTGGACACGCGCACGCTCACAGAGCAGCTGCAGATGATCGTGGTGGCGCTGGCCGACTTCCACAGCGCCCGGCGCGGGGTGCTCACGCTGTTCGACACGAGCACGGGCACCCTGGGCATCGAGGCCAGCACCGGGTTCACGCCCGACGCCATCGCCCGCCTGATGCAGACCAGCGGCATCGACGGCGCCTGCGCCATCGCCTGCGCGCGGCGCGAACGCACGGTGATCGCCGACATCCAGTCGGCCGACGTCGATCCGGGCCTGCGCGCGCTCGCCGGCGAGGAAGGCTTCCGCGCGGTGCACGCCACGCCGCTGATCGGGCTCGATGGCGAGGTCATCGGCGCGCTGTCGATCCACCTCGACCTGCCGCACGTGCCCACCGGACGCGAATCCACGTTGGCCGACATCTGCGCGCGCAAGGCCGCCAACTTCATCGATCGCGCCCGCCCCCAGGCCGCGTTCCACGAGTCGCAGGATCGCTTCCAGGCGGTGCTCGACGCGTCGGCCGTGCCCTTCGTGGTGCTGTCGCCCGTGCGCGAGGACACCAGCGGCCACATCGTCGACTTCGAGTGGAGCTACGTCAACGACGCCGCCGCCAAGGCGCTGCGCCGCCCCGCCGGCGCGTTCGCGGGTCGGCGCGTGCAGGACGTGCTGCCGGCCCGCTGGTCCACCAGCGCGTCGTTCCTGCAATACGCCTCGGTGGTGGAGAACGAGGAGACGCGCGAATTCGAGACCGCCGTCCACTACGAAGGCATCGAGCAGTGGTTCCGCTGCGTGGCCTCGCCGATGCGCGGCAGCGTGGCGCTGTGGTTCACCGACATCACCCATCGCAAGAACGACGAGCGCCTGCTGAAGGAGGCCGACCGCCGCAAGGACGAGTCCCTGGCCACGCTGGCGCACGAGCTGCGCAACCCGCTCGCGCCCATTCGACAGGCCAGCGCCGTGTCGCGCCTGCCGCAGGCCACCGAGGCCCAGAAGCGCTGGAGCCACGAGGTGATCGAGCGCCAGGTGCGCCACATGGCACTGCTGCTGGACGACCTGCTCGACGTCTCGCGCATCACCCGCGGCCGCCTCGCCCTGCGGCGCGGCGCCAACGTGCTGGGCGACATGATCGACGCCGCGGTGGAGACGGCCCGCCCGCTGGTCGACTCGCGCCGCCACCAGCTCGACGTCGTGCTGCCGCAGGCGCGCATCCTGATGCAGGCCGACCCGTTGCGCGTGTCGCAGGTGGTGGCCAACCTGCTCACCAATGCCGCCAAGTACACCGATCCGCAGGGCCATATCCGGCTGGTGGCCGCGCTCGACGGCGACGACGTGCTCATCGAGGTGAGCGACAACGGCATCGGCATCGCGCCCGAGTCGCTGCCGGCCGTCTTCGACATGTTCACGCAGCTGCGCGGCACCGACGAGCGCGCCAGCGGCCTGGGCATCGGCCTGGCGCTCACCAAGGGCCTGGTGGAGCTGCACGGCGGCAGCATCGGCGTGCGCAGCGAGGGCGCCGGACGCGGCAGCGTGTTCACCGTTCGCCTGCCGCGCGGCGAGGCGCCCGAGCCCGCGCCGGCGCCCGACGACGGCGTCGAGCCGCGCGCAGCGCCGGCGCGCCGCATCCTGGTGGCCGACGACAACCGCGACGCCGCCGAGAGCCTGGCCGCCCTGCTGCAGCTCGAGGGCCACGAGGTGACGCTGGCCTACGATGGCGCCGACGCACTGGCCGCCTACGAACGCGTGCGGCCACAGATCTGCCTGCTGGACATCGGCATGCCTTTCCACACGGGCAACGAGGTAGCCGCCCGCATCCGCTCGGGCGAGGACGGCAGCCTGCCCACGCTGGTGGCCATCACCGGCTGGGGCCAGGACGCCGACCGCAGCCAGGCGCTGGCCGCCGGCTTCGACCACCATATGACCAAGCCCATCGACCCGGCGCAGCTGCTGCGGCTCATCGGCGAGGCGCGCACGAGCGAGATGGCGCGCGCCTGAGGCTGGCATCGCTTTACATCGGCGGCGCCACGTGTCCGTCCGGACACCGAACGACTAAATCCACGACAAGTCCCTTGAGTCCAATGGCCGCACGCAAGCTTTGTTGCGGCCAGCATCTCAAGGACACGCCATGGACGATCACGACAAGGGCCTCGCCCACGACCTCGACACCCTCGGACGCCGACGCGTGCTGCTGGGCGCCGCCGGGCTCGCGGCCACCACGCTGCTGACGGCCTGGGGCTGCGGTGGCGGCGCCAGCGATTCTCGCGTCAGCGCCGAGGAAACCCAGGGGCCGTGTCCATCCGACGGCTCCAACACGATCAACGGCACGGTGTCCAACGCGCTCGCCCTCACCGGCATCGTGCGCAGCGACATCCGCACCAGCTTCGGGTCGATGTCGGGCACCGCGGCCGGCGTGCCGGTCACGCTGAAGCTGGCGGTGGTCAACGCCAACGCGAGCTGCGCCGATCTGGCGGGCTACGCCGTCTACGTGTGGCATTGCGACCGCGACGGCGAATATTCGCTGTACGGCGCCACCAGCCAGAACTACCTGCGCGGCGTGCAGGAGACCGATGCCGACGGCGTGGCCACGTTCACCACCATCTTTCCGGCCTGCTACTCGGGCCGCATGCCGCACATCCACATCGAGGTGTACCGCAGCACCACCACCGCCACGTCGTACACCAACAAGCTGAAGTCGACACAGCTTGCGCTCCCCACCGACGTGTGCACCACCGTGTACGCCACCGCCACCGGCTACAGCGCCAGCGTGACCAACTTCGCGCAGATCAGCTTCGCCACCGACAACGTGTTCTCCGACGGCACGTCCACCGAGATGGCCACCGTCACCGGCAACGTGACGGACGGCTACACGGTGTCGCTGCAGGTGGGGATCTCCGCGTGAGCGACTGCCGCAGAATGGGCGGATGGCACGCTGGATTTCTTTTGTGAACGTGCGCATGAAGGCGCTGCTGTGGGACACGCTGTTCAAGCGGCTGTTCGCGCTGATGTGGCTGGCGCTGGTCATCAGCCACGCGGTGGCGTTCCTGGTCGTCACGCGCAACTTCCCCGGCGGCGCGGGCGGCCGGTTGCCCACGTTTCCGTCGTTGCCGCCCGTCTCGTTCGGGCAGCACGATCGCGGCCCGGGTCCAGGCACCGACCAGGGGCCCGGGCCCGGCGGCCCAGGCGGCCCGAGCGGGGCTGGCCACATGCACGGCCCGGGCGGCCCGCAGCCCGGCGGCATGGGAGGTCCGCCCCCCGGCGAGCCGCCCATGCCGATGCAGGCCCTGCCCGCGCCGCGTCCGCAGCAGGGCGCGGGCCTGTCGACGTCGATGGCCTTGCTGGACTACGGCATCCGCCTGCTGATCAACGGCTCGGCCGCATGGCTGGGCGCGCGCTGGCTGTCCGCGCCGATGCGCCGGCTGCAGGCGGCGTCGCGCACGCTGGGGCGGTCGCTGGCGCGCAACGAGTCGCCGCAGCCCGTCGAGGAGCGCGCCGGCACGGTGGAGGTGCGCGAGACGGCGCACGTCTTCAACGAGATGGCGCGCCAGCTCAGCGAGCAGGCGAACTCGCGCGGGCTGCTGGTGGCGGCGATCTCGCACGACCTCCGCACGCCGCTCACGCGCATCCGCATGCGGCTCGAGGCCAGCGAGGGCGACCCGCTCACCGCGCGCTCGATCGCCGACATCCACGAGATGGACGACCTCATCGAATCGGCGCTGGAAGTGTTTCGCGGCAGCGGGCTGCACGAGGAGCCCAGCGAGGTGACCGACGTGCACGCGCTGGTGCAGGCCATCGCCGACGACCTGGCCGACCTCGGCCAGCCCGTGAGCGTCAGCGGCGAGACCGCGCCGGCCCGCGTGCAGGCGGTGGCGCTGCGCCGCGTGGTGGCCAACCTCGTCAACAACGCGTTGCGCTACGGCAAGCGCGCGCAGGTGTCGGTGCAGCCGCGCGACGACGCGGTCGTCATCGTGATCGAGGACGAAGGCCCCGGCATTCCCGAGGCGCAGCTGGAGGCGGTGATGAAGCCGTTCTACCGGCTCGACACCTCGCGCAACCGCCTCACCGGCGGTAGCGGACTGGGCCTGTACATTGCGCGCGACCTGGTCGCACGCCAGGGCGGCGAGCTTGCGCTGGCCAATCGGCCAGAGGGCGGGTTGCGTGCGACGATCACGTTGAAGATAGCCTGACAGTTCCGTCATCCTGCGCGCAGTCGCAGGATGACAAGCTTCTTCAGGCGTGGATCCTGCGACTGCGCGCAGGATGACAAGCTTCGCTTGTCACTTGACGATGGCGTCGAAGATGTAGCCTTCGCCGCGGATCGTGCAGATCAGCTGCTCGCCGCCCTGTGAGGCCGACAGCTTCTGGCGCAGCCGCGACACCGCCAGGTCGATGGCGCGGTCGGCCACCACCACGCCCTGGCCGCGCGTGGCGTCCAGCAACTGGTCGCGCGTGAGCACGCGGCGCGGGCGTTCCACGAACGCGCTCAGCAGCCGGTATTCGGCGCTGGAGAGCGGCACCACCACCTGTTGCGGCGACACCAGCTGGCGCTTGAGGCGGTCGAAGCGCCAGCCGGCGAACTCGACGCTGCCGTCGCCGCCGCGCTCGGCCCCGGGCGCGGAGCGCCGGCGCAGCACGGCCTTGATGCGCGCCACCAGCTCGCGCGGCTCGAACGGCTTGGACACGTAGTCGTCGGCGCCCAGCTCGAGGCCCAGCACGCGGCTGTGCGGATCGCCCTGCGCCGTCAGCATGATCACCGGCAGGTTGGCCGTCTCGGGCCGCTGGCGCAGCGCGGCGCAGAGGGCCAGCCCGTCGCCATCGGGCAGCATCACGTCGAGGATCACCAGGTCGATGCCGCCCTGCGCCAAGGACGAACGCATCTGCGCGGCGCTGGCCGCGGCCACGGCCTCCAGGGCGAAGCGGCGCAGGTAGTCGGACACGGATTGCAGCAGTTCGGGATCGTCGTCGACGACGAGGCAGCGTGTGATGGCCATGGAGTGCGCTGGAATTCGCGGCAAGGATTGCCGCCTGTCTCGTTGTTCGACAGCAAAGGTACCACGGCGATTCGTGTTCCGGACGCACGAGCGCCCCCTGCCGCGATGCAGCGGGGGGCGCTCGTGCGATGCGACGCCAGGCGTCGCCGCGCTGGCTAGATCCGGCCGGTCAGCAGCAGGATCAGCAGGATCACGACCAGCAGGCCGAACACGCCGCTGGGAGCGTAGCCCCAGCTGCGGCTGTGCGGCCACGTGGGCAGCGCGCCGAGCAGCATGAGGACGAGGACGACGAGAAGAATGGTGCCAAGCATGGAATGCTCCTGGGAGGGATGGTGGACCGGACGTGTGTGCCGGGGGTACGGCAGAGCTTCGGCAATCCATGGACCAGGGTAGGGGAATCCAGCAGGCGCACTACGCAGAATCCCTCACCGCCGCGCCGAGCAGAACGACGACGGACGGTACAGAATGCCGGCTGACCCAAGACGGAGACACGCATGGATGCAGTCGCGAGCGGAACCATCGGCCACTACTCGTTTGCCGAGAAGCGGCGTCGCATCTTCGCCATCATGGCGGCGTCGTCCGGCAACCTGGTGGAGTGGTTCGACTTCTACATCTACTCTTTCACCACGATCTACTTCGCGCCGTCGTTCTTCCCCAAGTCCGACGAGACGGTGCAGTACCTCTATTCGGCGGCCGTCTTCGCCATCGGTTTCCTGATGCGGCCCATCGGCGGCTGGATCTTCGGAAAGATCGCCGACCGCCGCGGGCGCAAGACCTCGCTGGTGATCTCGGTCATCATGATGTGCGGCGGCTCGTTGCTGATCGCGTCGCTGCCGCCGTACTCGCAGATCGGCATCGCCGCGCCGCTGCTGCTGTTGCTGGCGCGCATGGTGCAGGGCCTGTCGGTGGGCGGCGAGTACGGCGCCACCGCCACCTACCTCAGCGAGGTGGCGCTGCGCGGCGAGCGCGGCTTCTACTCCTCGTTCCAGTACGTCACGCTGACCGGCGGCCAACTGCTCGCGGTGCTCGTGGTGTTCGTGCTGCAGCAGTTCCTGAGCGACGCCGACATGAAGGCCAACGGCTGGCGCATCCCGTTCGTCATCGGCGCCATCACCGCGGTCATCGCCATGCTGCTGCGCCGCACGCTGCACGAGACCGCGTCGGAGAAGGATCTCCAGAGCAAGGAGGCGGGCAGCTTCACCGTGATCTGGCGCGACCACCGCGCGGCCTTCCTCACGGTGCTGGGCTATACCGCCGGCGGCTCGCTGATCTTCTACACGTTCACCACGTACATGCAGAAGTACCTGATCGCCTCGGCGCACATGTCCAAGACGACCGCCACCAACATCTCGCTGGTGACACTGTTCGTCTACATGTGCATGCAGCCGGCCTTCGGCATGCTGTCCGACCGCATCGGCCGGCGCATGTCGATGATGCTGTTCGGCGCGCTGGGCACGCTGTTCACCGCGCCCCTGATGATGGGCATCGCGGGCGCCGGCACGCCGGTGATGGCGGGCGTGCTGATCTGCGTGGCGCTGGCCATCGTGAGCCTGTACACGTCGGTGTCGGCCATCGTCAAGGCCGAGATGTTCCCGGCCCACGTGCGCGCGCTGGGCGTGGGCGTGGGCTACGCGATCTCCAACGCCATCTTCGGCGGCTCGGCCGAGTACGTGGCGCTGCAGTTGAAGGACTGGAAGCTGGAATCCAGCTTCTTCTGGTACGTCACCGTGATGATGGTCATCGTGTTCCTGGTGAGCCTGCGCCTGCCGAAGACGGCAAGCTACCTGCACACTGACCACTAGTACCTGCCTGCTAGGCCTTCTTCACCCAGGCGCTGCACCAGCCCTTGGCCGCCACGGCCTTGCCGGCGTACAGCGGGCACGGCCCGACGGCGTCGCCGGCCTTGCCCTGGTACAGCGCGCAGCCGCTGCACGCCTGGCCCGGGGCGTACTTCGGAAACTTCGCCTTGTCCGCCTTGGTGGCGTCGGCCACGTAGCCGAGTGCAACGGCGGTCGGATCCTTGGGATCGTCAAGCGTCGCAGGGGCCTGCGCGCGGGCCAGCGTGGCGGCTCCGACGAGGGGAACGAGCGAGATGAAGCGGCGGCGTGAGGTCATGGATTGCCTTCCTGCGAGAGCGGGTGGGTGGGTGAGGTCGATTGTGGGCGCCACGGGCAATCCCGGCGCGACGCTCGGGTATGAGGTGTTGCGTGGGCGCCGCTGTTTCAGCCGCTTCGGCGCTCGACAGCAGCCGATTCCCCCGGAATGGCGAATGCGGGCCGGGTCGAGCCATGATTGAATAGCGGATCGACTGCGGGCTCCAAGAAGGCCCGCGCGCCACCAGGCCGTGCACATGCTGTTCCAGGGACGGCCTCAGGAAACCAAATCTCATCGAAGAGACGCTGCCATGACACCGACGAAACGCTTCCGCCTCCACCCGCTCGCCGTCGCGACCTTGCCCGTGGCGCTGCTGCTGCAGGGCTGCGCCACCGATCCAAACACGGGGGCACAGTCCATCGCCGGGGTCAAGGTGAGCGACGACCCCTGCGCCAAGACCGCCACGGTGGTGGGCGGCGTCCTGGGCGCCGTGGCCGGCGCCGTCGTCACCTCGCAGTTCACCAAGTCCACCGACGCCCGCGTGCTGGGCGGCGTGGCGGGCGGCGGCATCGGCGCGGCCATCGGCTACAACATGGACCAGCGCCGCTGTGCCCTGTTCGCCATCGCCAAGGAACACAACGCCGAGATGAACGTCACCACGGTCATCGTGCCCAAGGGCGACCTGCCGGCGGCCGCCACCGTGGCCGCCACCACCACCCCGCCCGCCTCCGCCACGCCGTTCACGGCGGGCAGCGACACCACCTCCGCCGGCCTGTCCGTCACGCTGCGCGACAACGGCAAGCAGTTCGCGCCGGGCTCCGACAAGCCCACGCCCGAGGCCGAGGCCCTGTTCCGCGACGTGGCCGACCAGTACGCCTATGCCAAGCAGCAGGCCAAGCTGGGCGCCACGGCCACCGACGACGACAAGGCCGCGGTGGAGTTGCTCAAGACCAAGCGCATCCTTCTGGTGGGCCACACCGACGACTCCGGCAGCACCACCGAGAACGCTACCCTGTCCGAGCGCCGCGCCGCCGCCGTGGCGCGCGTATTCCAGGCCCAGGGCGTTGCCGCCACCAGCCTGTACTTCCAGGGCGCGGGCGAAACGCTGCCCATCGCCGACAACCACACCGAGGCGGGACGCGCCGCCAATCGCCGCGTCGAAATCGTCGATCTCACCGACGACGTCACCTTGCACAAGTTCCTGGCCACCCGCCGCCAGACGCTGCAGTACTACCGCGCCAGCGACGTGGCCGTGCCCGACGTGGCCGCCACCGCGCCCGTGCTGGCCAAGGGCAAGAAGGCGCCCAAGGCCAACACCGGCTTCGTCGACTTCGGCGGCGTGCCCGCCACCACCCTCGCCAGCTCGCCCGATTTCGCGCCCGGCACGGTCGGCGGCGGCGCCGAGGCCGGCAACCGAGCGTTCCGTCCCATCGTGCCCAACTGCAATGCCGACCGTCCGCGCGTCGCCGGCGGCGTCAAGTCGCTCGCCACGCAGAAGGACCTGCCGATGAGCGACTACGTGCCGGGCCTGTACAACACGTCGTGGTCGGACACCGTCAACGGCAACCTCATCGGCCTGACCAACGTCGACGTGCCGCGCGACGGCGGCGCCGTCTCGGGCAAGCCCACGTTGTTCATCTGGAAGAACTACAACGCGAAGAAGAAGATGCCGCCGGCCGACTTCCAGGCCAGCCCGGACGTCAACATCTACCGCGGCAGCCACGCGATCCTGTACCGCGTGTTCGTCGGCGGCCCGATGAAGTGCATGGACGTGTGGTTCCCGTACACCGCCGCCGGCGAGTCGCGCAACTCCAGCCTGTTCTACGACCGCCAGCAGTCGTTGTACGTGAGCTCGTTCGAACTGAAGTCGCTCAGCGGCGGCGGCGCCGAGTAAGCCCCGCGGGGGCGATGCCATCCTGCGCGCCCGCCAGGTGTCATCCTGCGCCGGGTTTTAAGGCAGGCCCCGCTATTGCCTCGCTGTCGGGCTAGACTCCAGCGCAACAATGGCCGCACCCGCCTCCGTACCGATGTCCGCCGAACCCGCCTGCTCCGCGCTCGCGGCGGGCTTGTGGCGTTGCCGCGGTTGCAACGCGGTCTGCACGCCGCCCGCCGAGGCGCAGGAAAACGGGCACGCACGCTGCCCGCGCTGCGACGCCGTGGTGCGCCCTCGCAAGAAGGACGCCATCGCGCGCAGCTGGGCCTTCCTGCTGGCCGGCACCGCGCTGTACCTGCCGGCCAACCTGCTGCCCGTCACCGACACCTCGTCCATCGGCGGCCGCCAGGACGACACCATCTTCTCGGGCATCGTCTATTTCTGGAAGGACGGCTCGTACGGCCTGGCGGTGCTCGTCTTCGTGGCCAGCATCGCGGTGCCCATCGCCAAGCTGACGCTGATGTCGCTGCTGCTGATCTCGCTGCAGCGCCACGATCGGCGCTGGGCGCCGCGGCGCCTGAAGGTGTACCGACTGCTGGAGCTGATCGGCCGCTGGTCGATGCTCGACATCTTCGCCATCACCATGCTGGCCGCGCTGGTGCAGGTGGAGAGCCTGGCCGAGCTGCGCCCCGGGCCGGGCGCGATGGCCTTCGGCGCGGTGGTGGTGCTCACCATGCTGGCCACCCACAGCTTCGACCCCCGCCTGTTGTTCGACCAGCCCGAGGGCGAGGTGGCGCCCGTGCCCCTACAGTTCACCGACCCTGCCGGAGACGCGACTTGAGTCCCCCTGAAGATCCGCGCGACACCGATATCCCGCCCGCGGCCGAACCCGCGGCCCCCGTGCCCCCGGCCGACCTGCCGCGCCCGGTGATCGCTCGCCGCGCCCACTACTCGCTGTGGCTGGTATGGCTGGTGCCGCTGGTGGCGGTGGTCATCGGCGTCTACCTGGGCGCGCGCTCCATCCTCAACCGCGGCCCCACGATCACGATCTACTTCCACAACGCCGAAGGGATCGAGGCCAACAAGACGCACATCAAGTACAAGGACGTCGACGTGGGCATCGTGCGCCGCGTCAAGCTCACCAAGGATCACCGCGAGGTGGAGGTCACCGCCGAGATGCGCGGCAACTCCGGCATCGAGACGTTGCTGGTCACCGACACTCGCTTCTGGGTGGTTCGCCCGCGCATCGGCGCCGCCGGCGTCAGCGGACTGGGCACGCTGCTGTCGGGCGCCTACATCGGCATGGACGCCGGGCGCACGGCCAGCGAGAAGCGCGAGTTCGAGGGCCTCGACGTGCAGCCGGCGATCACCGCCGACGTGCCCGGTCGCTCGTTCACGCTCATCTCCGACGACCTGGGCTCGCTGGACATCGGCTCGCCCATCTACCTGCGCCGCGTGCCCGTGGGCCAGGTGCAGGGCTACACGATGATGCCGGACGGCCGCCACATCAAGTTCACCATCTTCATCACCGCGCCCTACGACCGCTTCGTCAGCGCGCACAGCCGCTTCTGGCATGCCAGCGGCGTCGACGTCGATCTCGGCGCGCAGGGCCTGCACGTGCAGACGCAGTCGGTGGTGAGCGTGCTGGCCGGCGGCATCGCCTTCCAGGACCTGCCCGATCCCGACAACGCGCTCGCCACGCCGCCCGAGGCCGCCGAACGCGCGCAGTTCACGCTGTACGCGCAGATGTCCGACGCGATGAAGCTGCCCGACTCGCAGGGCTTCGACTACCGCCTGCTGTTCGCCAGCTCGGTGCGCGGCCTGGCGGTGGGCGCCCCGGTGGAATACCGCGGCCTGCCCATCGGCGAGGTCACGCGCATCGCCGTGGACGGCAGCGGCGGCGAGACCAATCCCGAGCCGATGATCGCCGTCGATGTGCGCGTGTACCCGCGCCGCCTGCCCACGATCAACAAGTCGGGGCCCGAGGACATGACGCTCGACGACCAGAAGAAGCGCATCGACCCGATGGTCAGGCGCGGCTTCCGCGCGCAGTTGAAGAGCGGCAGCCTGCTTACCGGCCAGCTTTTCGTGTCGCTCGACTTCGTGAAGGACGCGCCAGCGGCGCGCATCGACTGGTCGACCACGCCGCCGCTGATGCCCACCGCGCCGGGCGGCCTCGACGACCTGCAGGCGTCGCTCACCTCGGTGGCCAAGAAGCTCGATGCGATCCCGTACGACCAGCTGGCCGCCGATCTGCACAAGGATCTCGGCGACCTGGACACCAGCCTCAAGCACGTGGACGACCTCGTGCAGCACCTGGACAACGGCGTGGTGCCGGAGGCCAAGGAGACGCTCGCCGACGCGCGCAAGGCCGTCGACGACCTGCGCAAGACGCTGGGCACCGTCGACCAGACCGTGGGCCCGCAGGCCACCAATGCGCTCAACGAGGTCTCGAAAGCGGCGGCCTCGCTGAAGGGCCTCGCCGACTACCTGGAACGCCATCCGGAGTCGCTGCTCAAGGGCAAGCCGGAGGATCCGAAATGACCATCAAACGCCTTGCCCTCGCCGTCGCCGCGCTCGCCGCCGCGACCGGCTGCTCCACGCCGCCCGACTACTTCCACACGCTGCGCCCCGCCACCGCCAGCGCGCCCGCGAGCGCCCGCGCGGCGCCGCGCGTGCTGTCCATCGGTCCGGTGACGGTGCCCGATGCCCTGGGCCGCGACGAGTGGGTGATCCGCACCGGCGACACCGGCGCGATGGTCTACGACCACCAGCTGTGGACACAGGCCCTGGGCGCCGAAGTGGCGCAGTCGCTGGTGGACTACCTGAATCGCGGCCCCCTGCCCGACGGGCTGTGGGCCGACGCCGGCCCCACCGGCACGGGCAGTGGCGCCGACCTCGAGCGCCCCGCGCCGCTGCGGGTACGGGTGCAGGTCCTGCGCTTCGACTCCCTCCTCGTGCCCCAGCCGGCGGTCAGCGACCAGGTGCGCTGGACGATCGAATGCCTGCCGTCCGACGCGGCCCTGGGTCCGGTGGAAGCCGGTCGCTACCGCACCGTGCGCACGGCGGTGCGCGACGCGGGGGGTGCGGCGCCGGCAGGCAACGCCGGCGTCGAGGCCGCGCAGCAGCGTTTCGACCGCGTGGCCCGCGCGCATTCCGACACCGTACGCCTGGTGGCCGACGACGTGGCCGCCGCGCTGCGCGCCAGCGTCGACGAGCGCGCCCGCACCTGCGTCGCCGCACCCTGACGTGTTCGAGCGGTTTCGTCGCGCACGCGCCAACAACGGCTCGTCCCGCCACCTGGCGCAGACGGCGCAGACGGCGCTGGACGACAGCGTCGACGTGCTGGCGCCGCGCATCCCCGTGGCCACGCTGCGCGACGACCTGATCGCCTGCGAGGAGTGCGACGCGCTGCACCGGCGCTCCAGCGTCGACGGCGTGGGCGAGGACACCGACGACGTCGTGCCCTCCGGCCGCCACTACGAATGCCGACGCTGCGGCGCCACGCTGGGCCTGGCCCGCCACGCCACCTTCGACCTGCCGCTGTCGCTGGCCATGGGCGGCCTGGTGATGCTGCTCATCCCCCACACCAACAACATCCTGGTGATCGACATCCAGGGCCAGTTCCGCAGCACCACGCTGTGGGAGGCCGCCTGGACGCTCTACGACGAGGGCGCGTGGTTCATGGCCGTGCTGGTGCTGTTCACCACGCTGCTGAATCCGCTGGTGGAACTGGCCGCCGTCGCGTGGGTGCTGCTGCCGCTGCGCGCGGGGCAACTGGCGCCCGGCTTCGACATCGTGCTGCGCGCGATGCAGGCCGTGCGGCCGTGGGTGATGGTGGAGGTGTTCATGCTGGGCGTGCTGGTGGCCTTCGTGAAGCTCAACGGGCTGGCGAGCGTCATCCCCGGCCCCGGCCTGTGGGCCTTCGGCGCGGTGATGGTGCTGGCCGCGGCGATGGCCTCGGCCTTCGACCACGAGCACGTGTGGGCGTCGACGGCGCGGCTGCGCGCCGCCGTCCGGCGCCGGGCCTGACCGGACATTCAGCGCACCGCGTAGGCGCCCAGCCCGGCGTGCCGCGTCAGCCAGCGGTACGTGGTCGTGAAGCCGGGCCAGTTCACCGTGTGGCGCCCGTGCGCGTCCACGTACCAGCTGGTGCAGCCGGCGAACACCGTCTGCCGCGAGCGTTGCTGCAGGCGCGAGTTGTAGCGCTCGAACGCCGGCGCGGCCACCTCGATGGTGCGGCCGCCCTCTTCGCGCAGCTTGCGCAGGCAGCGCATCACGTGGGCCACCTGGCACTCCAGCATGAAGACGATGGAGTTGTGGCCCAGGTTGGTGTTGGGGCCGTAGATCATGAAGAAGTTGGGAAAGCCCGGCACCGTGATGCCCAGCCATGCCCGCGCGCCCTTCGACCACGCGTCGTCGAGGCTGCGCCCGCCGCGACCGCGGATGGCCATCGGCGCCAGGAACTCGCTGGCCGCGAAGCCGGTGCCCAGCACGATGGCGTCGACCTCGATCTCGCGCCCGCCCGCCACGCGCACGCCCGCGGGCGTGACGGCCTCGATGGCGTCGGTGACCAGGTCGACGTTGGGCCTCGCCAGCGTCGGCAGCCAGTCGTTCGAGATCAGGATGCGCTTGCAGCCGACGGGATAGTGCGGCGTGAGGCGCTCGCGCAGGGCCGCGTCGGGCACCTGTTTTTTCAGGAGTCGACGCGCCGGCAGGCCGGCCAGGAGGGGCATCAGCCAGCGCAGGCGCGTGAAGCCGACGGCGCGCGCATCGTGCGCCACGTAGATCCATGCGCGGTGCAGCGCCATCAGCGAAGGCCAACGCGCGAATCGATCGCGCTCGCGCTCGCTGTAGGCGCGGTCGGGCCGCGGCAGGATCCACGACGGCGTGCGCTGGAACACGGTCAGGCGCGCGGCCTGGCGGGCAATCTCGGGCACGAACTGGATCGCCGACGCGCCGGTGCCGATCACCGCGACGCGCTTGTCCAGGTCGACATCGTGGCGCCATTGCGCCGAATGGAACACCGGACCGCGAAAGTCGGCCAGGCCGGGCAGCGCGGGCAGCGCCGGGCGGCTCAGCAGGCCCACCGCGCTCACGAGCGCGCGCGCGTGACCCGCATGCGCCTGCCCCTGCGCGTCGCGCCAGTCGACGCGCCACAGGGCGGTCGCCTCGTCGAACGCGGCGCCGGTGACCTCGCAGCCGAAGCGGATCTTTCCGCGCACGCCGTACTTGTCGGCGCAGTGGCGCAGGTACTGGTGGATCTCGGCCTGCGGCGAATAGGTGCGCGACCAGTGCGGGTTGGGCTCGAACGAAAACGAGTACAGGTGCGAGGGCACGCCGCAGGCGGCGCCCGGATAGGTGTTCTCGCGCCAGACGCCGCCCACATCAGCGCCCTTTTCCAGCAGCAGGACATCGTGCTCGCCAGCCCGCGCCAGAGCGATGGCCATGCCCAGCCCGCCGAAGCCGGCGCCGATGATGAGCACGGCCCAGGGGCTGTCTGCGCTGCCGCATGCGGTGTGGTCCATGCCGCGACTGTAGCGCGCGCAACCTTGTCATCCTGCGCAACCTTGTCATCCTGCGCGAAGTCGCAGGATCCACCGTGGCGACTCAGCGCGGCGTGAGGCCCGCGATCTCGGCGAGCAGGCTGTACGACCTGCGACGCGCGTCAGGGTCGAAGATGGCCGACACCACCATCAGCTCGTCCGCGCCGCTGTAGGCCACGAAGCGCTCGAGGCCGTGGCGCACCGTCTCGGGCGAGCCCACCACCGAACAGGCGAGCATGCTGTCGGCCATCTGCTTCTCGGCGGGCGACCAGTACGCGTCGATGTCGTCGATCGGCGGTTGCTGCGGCCCCGGACGGCCGCGGCGCAGGTTGGCGAACGACTGCTGGTGCGTGGTGAACAGGCGCTTCGCCTCGGCGTCGGTGTCGGCCACGATCACGTTGACGCCGGCCATCGCGTGCGGCTTCTGCAACTGCTCGGACGGCTTGAACAGGTGGCGATAGAGCTCCATCGCCTGGGTGAGCGCGTCGGGCGCGAAGTGCGACGCGAACGCGTAGGGCAGGCCCAGCGCCGCGGCCAGTTGGGCGCCGTAGGTGCTGGAGCCGAGGATCCACAGCGGCACGTCGGTTCCGGCGCCGGGGAAGGCCTGCACGGCCTGGCCGGGGCGCGTGGGCTGGAACAGCGCCTGCAGCTCCTGCACGTCCTCGGGGAAGCTCTCGGCGGCGCGCGCGTCGCGACGCACCGCGCGCGCGGTGACCTGGTCGGTGCCCGGCGCGCGCCCGAGGCCGCAGTCGATGCGTCCCGGATACAGCGACGCCAGCGTGCCGAACTGCTCGGCGATCACCAGCGGCGAGTGGTTGGGCAGCATGATGCCGCCCGAGCCCACGCGGATCTGGCGGGTGCCCTGGGCCAGGAAGCCGATGACCACCGACGTGGCCGCGCTGGCGATGCCCGTCATGTTGTGGTGCTCGGCCACCCAGTAACGAGTGAAGCCCAGCGTCTCGGCGTGCTGCGCCAACGCCAGGCTGTGCCGCAGCGCCTCGCCCGCAGTGGCGCCCTGCTGGACGGGAACGAGGTCGAGGACGGACAGCGGGGGGAACTTGGGGGAAGAGATCGAGGACATGGGTGTACGTTACTGCTCAATGCGAAACCGAGGTGGGCGCAGGGGCGGAGGAGTCCGTCCACTTGGGCGGGCGCGAGCTTGCTTCGTTCAGGCGCCGTTGGTCGGCGCGCCCTCTCCCCACCCGCCGCCCAGCGCGCGGATCAGCCCCACGGTCGCCTGGTACTGCGCCGCCCGCACCTGCACCGCCACGCGGCGGTTGGCGAGTTCGCTGCGGCGCGCGTCCAGCAGCTCGAGCTGGCTCACCAGGCCGTTGCGGTAGCGCGCGTCGGACAGCACCGTGGCGCGCGTGGACGCGTCGACGGCCACCTTCTGGGCGCCGGCCTGGTCGGACAGCAGGCGCAGCGAGGCGAGTTGGTCCTCGACGTCGCGGAACGCGCCGAGCACCTGTTCGCGGTAGGCCGCCGCGGCGATGTCCCACTGCGCGTTGGCCGTCTGCACGCCCGCCGCGCGGCGGCCGCCATCGAACACCGGCAGCGACAGCAACGCGCCGATGCCCCACGCACGCGCCGACCACTTGAACACGTCGCCCAGGTCGGTGGACGCGTAGCCGCCGTTGGCGGTGAGCGAGACGTCCGGGAACCACGCCAGCCGAGCGACGCCGGCGCGCGCCTCGGCGGCCTGCATCGCGAGCTGCGCGGAGGCCACGTCGGGACGCCGCGCCAGCACCGTGCCG
>JACMOG010000005.1 GCA_014378125.1 Vitreoscilla sp.
CGGCTCCGGCTACAAGAGCTGGCGCATCGTGGAAAGCCCGTCGTGGCAAGTGGGCGCCTTCGGCGGCCAGGCCATCGCCATGTACGAGCACAACAAGGCGCCGGACAACAGCGGCCAGGTGTCCAACAACTTCTGGACGGTGGGCGGCCGCGGCTCCTACGGCCTGACCAAGAACCTGAAGTGGCTGACGGAAGTGGGCTACTCCAACTTGAAGCCGGACGGCGGCAAGAACGAGAACGTCACCAAGGTCACCGTCGGCCCGGCGCTGTCCACCGGCCCCGACTTCTGGAAGCGTCCGGAACTGCGCCTGTACGCCACCTACGCGCACTACAACGACGCCGCGGCGAACGACAGCGCCAACAACTACGGCTTCCCCAGCAACAAGACCAGCGCCGTGTCCTACGGCGCCCAGCTCGAGATCTGGTTCTGAGCTGAAAAGGGGTCTGGCATCTCTTGCGCACCCGCAGGCGATGCCTGACCCCGATGCCTGACCCCGATCGGAAACAATGCAATCAGCATTCATCGGCATCGACTGGGGCACGACCCATCGACGTGCCGTCGTCATGTCCTCCGACGGCGAGTTGCTGTCGGAACGCTCCGACGGCGAAGGCGCGCTCGCCTGTGGCGGCCGCTTTCGCGCCTCGCTGGAGGCCTTGATCGCCGGCTGGCCGCAGGCCGACCCCACGCTGCCTGTCGTGATGGCGGGCATGGTCGGCTCGGCCATCGGCTGGCAGGTCGTGCCTTACCTGCAACACGACACGCCGCTGTCCGCGCTCGCCCATCACCTGGTGCGCGTGGCCGAGGCCCCGTCCGGGCGCCAGTGGTTCATCGCCCCGGGCTACTGCATCCGCGGTGATGGCGACGCCGACGTCGACGTGATGCGCGGCGAGGAGACCCAGCTGTACGGGGCGCTTCGCCTGCTGGGCCCCGACGCATCCGACGGCTGCTACGTGCTGCCCGGCACGCACAGCAAGTGGGTGCGGCTGCAGGGCGGCCGCATCACCGAACTTCGCACCTACATGACCGGCGAGCTGTTTGCGCTGCTGCGCCAGCACGGCACGCTGGCGTGCGCGATGCAGACCGCCGGCGCCGAGGTGGCCAGCGGGCTGCAGCACGCCAACGTCGCCGACGGCCCCGAATTCCTGCTTGGCGTGGCCGCCGCGGCCGCTGGCCCGGTGCTCACGCACGCGCTGTTCGGCGCGCGTGCGCGCGTCGTCACGGGCGCGCTCGCACCCGCCGCGGCCGCCGCGTACGTCAGTGGCCTGTTGATCGGTGCCGAATGGGCCGACGCCCAACGCCTGGCCTCGCGCGACGAGCCCGTGCGCGTGATCGGCGAACCCGCGCTGGCGAGCCTGCACGCCGCCTGCGCCCGCACACACGGCCGACGCCTCGAATCGCTCGATGCGCGGCAGATCCAGCTGGCCGCCTGGCGCGCGCTGGCCACCGAGGTGACGATTCCATGAGCCCCACCCATCCCCAGGCCACCTGGCCGCCCGCGGTGCCCCTGGTGGCCATCCTGCGCGGCCTGCAACCCGAGCGCGCGGCCGACGTCGGCAACGTGCTGTTCGAGGCCGGCTTCCGCGCGCTGGAGGTGCCGCTGAACCGGCCCGGCGCGATCGACTCCATCGGTACGCTGGTGCGCATGGCGCCCGCCGATGCGTGGATCGGCGCCGGTACCGTTCTTGAAACCGCGCAGGTGGACGCCGTGGCCGACACCGGCGCCACGCTCTGCGTATCGCCCCATTTCGACGCCGCCGTGGTGCGGCGGGCCCGCGAGCGCGGCATGCGCTCGGTGCCCGGCGTGTTCACGGCCTCCGAGGCCTTCGCCGCCTGGCGCGCCGGCGCCGACGCGCTGAAGATCTTCCCGGCCGAGGCGATGACCCATTCGGGCCTCACCGGCCTTACCACCGTGTTGCCTGCGAACCTGCCGCTGTGGCCCGTCGGTGGCATCGTGCCGGACAACATCGCCGCCTGGCGCAAAGCCGGCGCCACGGGCTTCGGCCTGGGCGGCGGCCTGTTCAAGCCGGAGCTGAGCGTCGTCGAGATCTCCGCTCGCGCGCGGGCGTACGTGGACGCGTGGAACGCGAGCGCCTGACGAAGCGCCGCATTTCAAGCCCGGGATTGTCCCGCGCTTGAAAGCGCCGCTGCAGGCGCCAGTTCGGACGGATCGGGCGCCAGCCCTCGACCTCCGGAATCGCCATGCTCGCTCCTCGACCGCCCCAGTCCGTCGCTCGTCGCCGCGAGGTCGCCGCCATGGTGGTGCAGGTCAAGCAGGCCGCGGCCATCGCGCCGGGCCACGTGCTGGTGGTGGGCGCCGCTCCCATGGCGGATGCCGAGCCTTGCCGCGTGGAGCTGGCGACACCCCAGTTTGAAGTCCCCCCACCGGGCGCGCCGCCCCTAGACTGAGCAACGCCGACTGCTCAACAAGGGCGTCCCATGGGCACGCCGATGCACGACGCGGCGCGCGCCAGCCCGCTGTTCGACGACGACAGCGTCGACTTCGACGGCACCCGCTTCGTCTGGCGCACGCCCGACGGCGGCCGGCTGGAGGTCGACGCGATCGCGCAAGGCATCAACATCGACACCCATGCGCACTGGGATCACGTGGCCGAGCTGTTCGACGTCGTGGTGGCCGTGTGGCCCGACACGGCGCTGTTCGACCTGCAGAAGGCCCACGTGCACGACCCGGCGAGCTTTCGGGCGTTCATCGAGCGGGCGTACCACGACGCGGCGGAAAGGGCCGCCGGGAAGGCGGCGCAGGAGCCCCCTGACCGGTCATCCTGCGCGTAGTCGCAGGATCCACGTGTTGCCGCGCGGCGGCGTATCCTGCGACAGCGAAGGACGACGGGTCTTCAGGTTCCCGCGCGTTGCGGCTCAGGCCGCGTGCGGAAGAACGTCATCGGCACCGCCAGCGCCGCGTTCATCACCTGCTTCTTGATCTTGCCCACCACGTGCATCTCGCACGGCTTGCAGTCGAAGCGCAGCGTCAGCTTCTCGCTGCCGTTCTGCAGCACCAACGGCTCGGCGCGCACGGTGCCCTGCACGCCGGTGACGCCCTTGGCCTGCTTGGGGCACAGCGACATCGACCAGCGCACGCAGTGCTTGGTGATCATCAGGCTCACCTCGCCCTGTTCCTCGTGGCTCTCGTACGCAGCCTCCACCACCTTCACACCGTGCTTCATGTAGAAGTCGTGCGCCGGCTGGTTGTAGACGTTGGCCAGGTAGGTGAGAGCGTCGTCGGGGTAGGTGGCCGGCGGCTCGACCGGCGCGGCGCGCGGCAGGATCTCGCGCTGGTCGAGGCGGGCCTGTTCCAGCTTGTCGAGGGCCTCCCGGCGCAGCGCGTTGAGGCGGCTGGCCGGCACGAACCAGGGCTGCGCCGTGGCGATCGTCAACTCGTTGAGCGAGAACAGGGTGCCGCCCACCTTGGACAGGTGCTCGCGCAGCGTGGCCGTGCCGCGTTCGACGTCGCGCGCGGGCTGCAGTTCCAGCAGCGCGTCGGCGTGGGCCGCGACGCCGCGTTCGTCGGTCACCGCCAGGCGCAGGCCGCCGTCGATGTCCGACAGCATCATCCACACGCCCATCAGGCGCTCGGCCGACTTGCGCTCGAGCATCCGATCCCAC
>JACMOG010000659.1 GCA_014378125.1 Vitreoscilla sp.
ATTCACGTTGCATCCCGAGGGCGACGCCCTGCGGCTGGTGCTGGCGCCGTACGACGCGGCATCGGGCGCGCAGCGCTTCGTGTCCGCGCCGTTGCAACTGAAGGGCGACAAGGCGGAGACGGCATCGATGAGCCCCCTGCCCGTCGATCAGGCCCCCGCGCCCCCGCTCGCCACGCGCGAGACGCTGGCGCATCGCGAGGCCCTGATGCCGCTCAGGCTGAAATTGCCCGACGGCCACGTACTCGGCTACGCCGGCGTCCACGAGTCCGGCCCCTCCGCCGGCGTCTGGCAGGCCAACGCCGACGGCTCGCTGCTGCGCCTGGACGACAAGAAGACGTACTGGCCCGACACCCACGAAGGCTTCTACACCGCCGCCGACGGCGAGCGCCTGCAGCCCGGCTTCAAGGTGGCCGTGGGCTTCGCCAACTACGCGCGGATGCTGGCCGACCAGGAGTTTCGCGGCCCGTTCCTGGCCATCTTCGCGTGGACGGTCGTGTTCGCCGCGCTGTCGGTGGCGTTCTCGCTGGCCATGGGCTGCACGCTGGCCGTGCTGCTGAACTGGGAGGGCCTGCGCTTTCGCACGCTCTACCGAACGCTGCTGTTCCTGCCTTACGCGGTGCCTGGCTTCATCTCCATCCTCGTGTTCAAGGGCCTGTTCAACCAGAACTTCGGCGAGATCAACGGCATCCTGGGCGCCGTGTTCGGCATCAAGCCCGCCTGGTTCGCCGACCCGATGCTGGCGCGCGCGATGATGCTCGTGGTCAATACCTGGCTGGGGTATCCGTACTTCCTGGTGCTGTGCACGGGCCTGCTCAAGGCGATCCCCGCCGACCTGTATGAAGCCTCGGCCATCGCCGGCGCGAAGCCGCTCACCAATTTCTTCCGGATCACGGCACCGCTCATCGTCAAGCCGCTGTCGCCGCTGATCATCTCGGCGTTCGCGTTCAATTTCAACAACTTCGTGCTGGTCTCGCTGCTCACCAACGGGCGTCCCGACTTCCTCAACACGAAGATCCCGGCCGGCACCACCGACATCCTGGTGTCGTACACCTACCGCATCGCGTTCCTCGACTCGGGCCAGAACTTCGGCCTGGCCGCGGCCATCTCGACGGTGATCTTCTTCCTCGTGGCGCTGCTGTCGTTCGCGAACCTGCGCGTCGCGGCGCGCAACGCCAGGAAATAGGAGCGACCTGACATGCCCATCGTCACCGGCAAGAGCCAGCGCTGGCGCGTCTACGGCGCGCACGCGTTCCTCATCGTCCTGCTCGTCGTCACGCTGTTCCCGCTGGCGGCGGTCATCTCCATCTCGCTGCGCCCCGGCAACTTCGCCAACGGCTCGCTGATCCCGCGCGAGATCAGCCTCGAGCACTGGAAGCTGGCGCTCGGATTCGACGTCACCACCGCCGACGGCGTCGTCATGCATCCACCGTTCCCGGTGCTGCGCTGGCTGTGGAACTCCATCAAGGTGGCCACCATCGCGTCGACGCTCATCGTGGCGTTCTCCACCACCGCGGCCTACGCCTTCGCGCGCATGAAGTTCGCGTTCAAGATGCCCATCCTCAACAGCATGCTGCTGCTGCAGATGTTTCCGCCCGTGCTGGCGCTGGTGGCCATCTACGCCATCTTCGAGACCATCGGCAATTACGTGCCGGCGCTGGGCCTGGAGACGCACGGCGGCCTGGTGGTGGCCTACCTGGGCGGCGTGGCGACGCACATCTGGACGATCCGCGGCTACTTCGAGACCATCCCGGCGGAGATCGAGGAATGCGCCAAGGTGGACGGCGCCTCGCACTTCCAGGCCTTCGTCCGCGTGCTGCTGCCCATGGCCGTGCCCATCCTGATGGTGGTGTTCGTGCTGGCGTTCGTGGGCACCATCATCGAGTATCCGGTGGCCTCGATCCTGCTGCGCGAGGAGTCCAACCTCACGCTGGCCGTCGGCTCCAAGTACTACCTGGCGGACCAGAAATACCTGTGGGGCGACTTCGCCGCAGCCGCCGTCCTGTCGGGCCTGCCCATCACGGTGGTGTTCCTGGCCGCGCAACGCTGGATCGTGTCGGGGCTCACCGCCGGGGGCGTGAAGGAATGACCCGATGAGGCTTCGTCCGGCCGCCACGCTCCTGCCGCTGGCCTTCGCCGTGGCGAACGCTTTCGCCGCCGACTGCCGGCCCGACCCGCTCGAAGGCCGCCTGCTGTACCTGCGCGGCACGCTCAACAACTGGGGCGTCGAGGACGACGCGGCGCTGCGTTGGGCCTGCGACCACTGGGACTTCACCGGCCGGATCAACGGCGACTTCCGCTTCAAGATCGGCGACGAGGACTGGGCGGCCGACGCGGACTTCGGCGCCGCGGGCGAGACCTCGCTGCAACCCGGCACGCCCGTGACGCTGGTGCCCAAGGGCACCCCGCTGCAGGCCGCCCTGCACGGCATGGTGCGCCTCGCGCTGAACCCGCCGGCCGCGCCGGGCGGCGCGTCCACGCTGCTGCTGACGGCCCTGCCGCCCGACATGCCGATCCCGCCGCCGCCGGCGTCGACCATCACCGATC
>JACMOG010000660.1 GCA_014378125.1 Vitreoscilla sp.
CGGTCGTTCTTGGCGGGCCCCTCTGTTCGGAAGGCGTCAGCAGCAGGCCGGTGAAGTGCTTGCGCTCCACGGCCGCCAGCAGCCACAGCACCGCGCCCGAGACGGCGGCGATGGCGGCCATGGCCAGGAAGAAGGCCGCGGGGCTCATGTGGCTCCACCACGTGCCCACCACGCCCGACAGCAGGTTGCCGGCGAACGCGGCCAGGAACCACGCGGCGATGGTGGTGGCCCCGAAGCCGGGCAGCGACAGCTGCGCGAACATGCCCAGGCCCACCGGCAGGATGTAGAGCTCGCCGAAGGTGAGCAGCGCGAAGAACGCCACCAGCCACGCCCAGTGCACCTGCGTGCCCGCCGACTGCGACGCCTGGCTCACCCCTGCCAGCAGCACGTACGAGGCGGCCACGGCCATCGCGCCGAACGCCATCTTGCCCAGCGGGGCGGCGGGCGACGCCGAGCCGCCGCGGCGGTTCCAGTACGCCACCATCACCGGCGTCATCACGAACACGAACAGCGGATTCAGCGACTGGAACCAGGTCACCGGCACCTGCCACGAGAAGGCGCGTCGGTCGACCTCCACGTCGGCCCACAGCGCCAGCGTGTTGCCCGTCTGCTCGTAGGCCACGCGGAACAGGATCACGGCCAGGCCCGCGCCGAGCAGGAACAGCAGCTGGTGCCGCGACGCGGCGTTGGCGGCGGGCGCTTCTTCC
Organism: Vitreoscilla sp.; assembly: GCA_014378125.1. The sequence goes on from JACMOG010000660.1 coordinate 708, forward strand.
AGCGCGTCGTCGGGCGGCAGGTGACGCGAGCCCGCCACGTAGATGGCCAGGCCCAGGCACATGCCCACGCCCGCGGCGCCGAAGCCGTAGTGCCACCCGTACACCTCGCCCAGCGTGCCGCACACCAGCGGCGCGATGAATGCGCCCAGGTTGATGCCCATGTAGTACAGGTTGTAGGCGCCGGCCAGCCGCGGGTCGCGCGCGGCGTACAGCGGCCGCACCTGGCTGGGCAGGTTGGGCAGGAACAGCCCGTTGCCGAGCGCGATGGTGACCATCGCGGGAAAGAACAGCGCCTCGGACGCCATCATGAAATGGCCGCAGGCCATCAGCAGGCCGCCGATGATGACCGCGCGCCGCCGCCCCAGCCAGCGGTCGGAGATCATGCCGCCGAAGATCGGCGTGAGGTACACGCCCGCCGCGTAGGTGCCGAAGATCAGCGAGGCGCTGGCCTGGTCGTAGTGCAGCTGCTTGGTGACGTAGTAGACCTGCAGCGCCCGCATGCCGAAGAAGGAGAACTTCTCCCACATCTCGGTGAGGAACAGGATGGTCAGGCCAGGCGGCTGGCCGAACCAGGTGCGGACGGGCAGGGTCGCCATGGCTCAGTATCCCGAGCTGAAGTTCAGCAGGTGGTAAGAGAACGCCACGTTCAGCAGCATCGTGAAGGCCAGGAACTGCACCCCGGCCCAGACGGTGGATCCGCGGCGCCCCGGCGTGCGCACGCGCTGCACCAAATTCCACGCCGACACCAGCCACCCGCCCACGAAGCCGATGAACGACAGCATCTGCACGAAGTGCACCCAGTTGTCGAGGTGCGGCGTGGTGATGGCCGCGACGACACCGAACAGCACCGTCCACGCCACCGCCGCCACCAGCGCGGCGATGGCCGCGGCCGCCGTCCAGCGCGTGCCCGCGCGCACCGCGGGCGTGAGCGGCGCCGCGCCGTACCACCTGCGCGCGGCCGCGCCCACCGGCCACACCAGCGCGGCCACCAGCAGCAGCGCCAGCGACAGCACGAACAGCGGCACCTCGAGCCCGGCGCCGGCCAGGCCGTGCAGCGGTTCGTAGGCGAACGCGAACGCCAGGTAGTCGGTGCTCCACAGCACCACCTTGCCGTCCACCACCTTGGCCTGGAGCATGTCGTGCCCACCCACCTGGTGCCACAGGTACGGACGCGTCTCCACGAAGGTCTGTGGCTGCAGCAGCAGCTTGGTGGTGATGGTGCCGTCGGGATTGGCCGCGATGACGGTCGGCTGGATCATGTTGATCAGCGACAGGAACGTGGTCTCGCCGCGGCGGGTGGTCCGGTAGCGGCCCGCCATCAGTTGAGCGTGCGCCTTGGCGGTGGCCTCGTCGATGGCCTGCACCGGCTCGGCGTGCGGGAAGTAGCGATCGGCGAACTCGTGATACACGTCGTCGCGGATGCCCTCGCCGAGTCCGTCCTTGCCGAGCGCGTTCACCGAGATGAACAGGCCGACGTGGTCGTCCAGGAACAGGAACAGGTCGCTGTGGAAGTAGTTCAGGTCGCCGCCGTGGGCGATCACGCGGTGGCCGTTGATGTTGGTCTGGTAGAAGCCCAGCGCGATGCCGTTGAGGTCGGGGAACGGGCGCGTGATGGTGGTGTGCATCATGCGCGCCGTCTCGGGCTTGAGGATCCGCGCGTCGCCGTACTTGCCGTCGGCCAGGTGGGCGATCATGAAGTGCGCCATGTCCTCGCCGGTGGACGACAGCGAGCCCGCGGGCGGGATGTTGACCACCTCGAAGCCCTTGCCCGGCTTGCCGGCCTCCTCGTAGCCGACCGACATGTCGGCCTTCAGCGCGTCGGGCAGCGGCTGGCGGAACGTGGAGTGCTTCATGTTCAGCGGGGCGAACACGTTGCGCTCGATGTAGTCGTTGAACGGCATGCCGGAGACGCGCTCGACCATGAGGCCGGCCAGGCCCGTGGCGTAGTTCGAATAGGCCGACGTCGTGCCCGACGGATAGATGCGCGCGGGCATGTTGCCGGCCAGCACGCCGCGCAGCGGCGGATCGGGCACGTCGAAGGCCACCAGGTCCTTGATGCGCTCCTCGAAGCCGGTGCGGTGCGTCATGATCTGGCGCAACGTGATCGGCTGGCCGTCGAGCGGCGGCACCTCGAAGTCGAGGTACTTGTTGACGTCGACGTCGAGATCCAGCTTGCCCTGTTCCACCAGCTGCATCACGGCCGTCCAGGTGAACAGCTTGGACGTGGAGCCGGGCCGGAACAGCGTGCGCTGCGGATCCACGGGGGTGCCCAGCTTCTCGTCGGAGACGCCGTAGCCCTTCTCGAACAGCACCTGGCCGTCCTTGACGATGGAGACGACAGCGCCCGGCGTGCGCGCGGTGCGCAGCGCGGTGGGCATCAGGCCGTCGGGCCAGGCCTGCGCGTCCTGGGCGGCCACCCCATGGCCGACGCCGGCAACGACGAGGGGCGCGGAGGCGGCCGCGGCCGTGGGCGCGACCCCGCCCGCGGCGGGCGCCGATGCCGACGCCGCGAAGGGACTCGCCGACGCGAAGGCCA
>JACMOG010000054.1 GCA_014378125.1 Vitreoscilla sp.
AAGGCGGCAATCGTGGCGCGGCTGCGGGAGAAAGTGTGGCCCGTGCTCGCCCAGGGCCGCTGCCTGCCGGTGATCCATGCGGTGTTCCCGCTCGCGCAGGTCGTCGATGCGCACCGCCTGATGGAGAGCAGCAAGCACATCGGCAAGATCATGTTGACGGTCAAAGAGTAGGGCGCATGCGGCACGCAGATCGGGTCGTCCTCGTGACGGGAGGCAGTGGTGGGATCGGCGCGGCCATCGTCGAGCGCTATGTCGCCGAGGGCGCCTCGGTCGGCATCGTCGACTTCAACGGCGATGGCGGCGAACGCCTGGCCGCCGCGTGGCGCGCGGAGGGCCCACGCGTCCACTTCGCCGCCGCCGACGTCGCCGACTACGCAGGTTGCGAGCAGGCGAAGCGCGAGATCGAGGCCGCCCTCGGGCCCATCGACATCCTGATCAACAACGCCGGCATCTCCCCCAAGCACGCCGGCCAACCGGCGCCGATCCACACGATGGACCCGGCGGAGTGGCAGCGCGTCGTCGGCGTGAACCTCACCGGCGCGTTCAACTTCTCGCGCCTGCTGACCGGCGGCATGATCGCGCGACGCTACGGGCGGATCGTCTCGATGTCGTCCGTCGCGGGCAAGGCCTACCTCGGCGACATCGTGGCGTGCCACTACAGCGCGACGAAGGCGGCGCTGATCGGCCTCACCCGCCACCTCGCCGGCGAACTCGGGCCGCACGGGATCACCGTCAACGCGCTGGCGCCGGGGCGAATCGCCACGCCGCTGGTTCGCACGGTGTCCGACGCGGCGAACAACGCGGTCGTCGAGGTGACACCGTTGCGCCGCCTTGGTGAGCCGTCCGAGGTCGCCGATGTGTGCTGTTACCTCACGTCCCCAGACGCGGCGTTCGTCACCGGCCAGGTCGTCGACGTGGCCGGTGGCTGGCTCATGACTTGAATCCGAAAGACGCACCATGGCATTCGATCCGTCCCCGAAAGTGCAGGACCTGCAACGCCGCCTGACGGCGTTCATGGAACGCTGCATCTACCCGAACGAAGCGCGGCACGTCGAAGAAGCCGAACGGCTCGGCCCGTGGGCGGTGCTGCCGATCTTCGACGAGCTCAAGCCGATGGCGCGTGCCGAAGGCCTGTGGAACCTCTTCCTGCCGCAGTCGGAGCTCGGCGCCGGCTTGACGAACCTCGAGTACGCGCCGCTGTGCGAGATCATGGGCCGTTCGCTGCTCGCGCCCGAAGTCTTCAACTGTTCGGCGCCGGACACCGGCAACATGGAAGTGCTGGCCCGCTACGGCACGCCCGACCACCAGGAGCGATGGCTCAAGCCGCTGCTCAAGGGCGAGATCCGTTCGTGCTTCGCAATGACCGAACCGCAGGTCGCTTCGAGCGATGCGACCAACATCGCGTCGTCGATCGTGCGCGATGGCGACGAGTACGTCATCAACGGCCACAAGTGGTACACGACGAATGCCACCGACCCGCGTTGCGCGATCGCGATCTTCATGGGCAAGACGGATCCGGACAACGCCGACCGCCACGCCCAGCAGTCGATGATCCTGGTGCCGATGGACACGCCGGGCGTGAAGGTCGTGCGGCCGCTGCCGGTGTTCGGCTTCTACGGCATGCCCGACCGCGCTTCCGAGGTGCTGTTCGAGAACGTGCGCGTGCCGGCCTCGAACATCCTGCTCGGCGAAGGGCGCGGATTCGAGATCGCGCAGGGCCGGCTCGGGCCGGGGCGCATCCACCACTGCATGCGCCAGATCGGCCTGGCCCAACGGGCCCTGGAGCGCATGTGCCGGCGCACGCTCGCGAGAGTCGCGTTCGGCAAGCCCGAGGCGAGCCAGGGCGTGACGCAGGAGCGCATCGCGCAGTCGCGCATCCTGATCGACCAGGCCCGCCTGCTCACGCTGAACGCCGCGTACCGGATGGACACCGTGGGCAACAAGGTCGCGAAGACCGAAATCGCGATGATCAAGGTGGCGGTGCCGAACATGGCCTGCCAGGTCATCGACTGGGCGATCCAGGCTCACGGCGGTGGCGGCACCAGCAACGACTTCGGTCTGGCGCACGCGTATGCGATGTCGCGCGTGCTGCGCTTGGCCGACGGACCCGACGAAG
>JACMOG010000055.1 GCA_014378125.1 Vitreoscilla sp.
CCATGGCCCGGCAGGCCCTGGCCGGTGAGGCGGATGTACTGGCCGGGGCGCACGCCGGCGGGAATCTTCACGTCCAGCGTGCGATCGACCAGGCGCGGGCGGCCCTGGTCGTCGATCTCCTGCGCGCGCAGCGACAGCTGGCGCTCGGCGCCGTTCAGCGCGTCCTCCAGCGAGATCTCGATGGCCGCGTGGTGGTCCTCGCCGCGCTCGCGGTAAGGGGCACGCTGTCCGCCGCCGCCGCCGCCGCCGCCGCCGCCGCCGCCCCTGTTGCCAAAGATGGACGAGAAGAAATCGCTGAACTCGGCGTGGTCGGCCGGGCCCTGCGCGGGGCCGCGCTTGAATTCGTAGCCCTGGTCCCAGCCGGGCGGCGGCTGGCGAAAGCCGCCGTCGGGGCTGCCGCCGCGCGCCACGTGGTCGGCGAGCTGGTCGTAGGCCGCGCGCTTCTCCTTGTCCTGCAGGACGTCGCGCGCCTCGTTGATCTCGCGCATCTTCGCGTCGGCGTCGGCTTCCTTGCTGACGTCGGGATGGTACTTGCGGGCCAGCTTGCGGTAGGCCTTGCGGATGTCGTCGTCGCCGGCGTCGCGGGCGACGCCGAGGGCGCTGTAGTAGTCCTTGAAGTCCATGGTCGTATGGTAAGCCTTCAGCGCGCCTTCCTGGTCAGGCGCCGCGCGTTGGCGGTGGCCTTGCGATGCACCGGCGCGAGGGCGCGGTGCGCCAGCCGCGCCGTGGCGTCGGAGGCCGCCCCGTGCTGGGCCGACGCCGTGCTGCGCATCAGCGTGTCGGCCAGGTGGCGCTGGCGGACCATCGTCTCGGGCAGGGTGCGGCTCGCGGCCAGGTGCGTGGCGGCGTTGAACAGGTCGAGGCTGGCGCGAAACGCCTGCCCCGCCATGCCCGCCAGCAACGGCGCCGCGCCGGTGGTCAGCGCGTGGCCTGCGCGCGAGAACGCGTCCACCTTCTCGGTGACCATGCGCGAGTGCTCGCGCTTGTCCGCGGCCGTCGGGTTCAGTCCCGCCGTGGCCATGCGCGTGCTGCGGATGGCGATGACCTGCGCGGCCGACGTCGACATCTGCATCGCCTTCACGCCCAGCGTGCCCCACAACAGGAACGGATTGGCAAACGGTGAGGGCTGGCGAGACTTCATGGCGGATCCTTGGCGCAACGCACACGGGGCGCCCGGGCGTGGGCGCGACGGACGACTGTGAGCAAGAGACGCGCCCAGCCGGGCCATTCCTGACAAACCGCAGCCTCGCACCTGCGGGCGGCTTGTAAGGTTTCAGCCACGCCGCCGACGAAGTGATGCGGCCATGCCACGATGCGGCACGGCCCGCGGGCCATTTCGGCCCCACCGCCTCATCGCGGGGTGCCTCGTTCCCGATTCCGGAGTCCTTTCCATGTCCACGTTCCATCGTCTTGCCCTGACCGGCGTCCTGTTGCTCGCCGCCGCGTCGTCCCAGGCGCTCACCGTCACGCCCTACACGCCCACCGCGCTGGCCGCCGCGCAGAAGGCCGGCGCTCCGCTCGTGCTGCACTTCCACGCGAGCTGGTGTCCCACCTGCCGCGCGCAGGACAAGGTGTTCGACGCGCTCAAGTCCGATCCCGCGCTGAACGTGACGCTGATGGAGGTGGACTACGACCAGGAGAAGGCGTTCGAGAAGCAGATGAAGGTGACCGCGCAGTCGACGTTGATCGTGTTCCACGGCGCCACCGAACGCAGCCGGTCCACCGGCGAGACGGATCCGGCGAAGCTCAAGAGCATGCTCCAGAGCGCGATCTGAGCCGTGTCCGGCTTCACCGAACCCGCGCTGAGCGTCTTCGCCGGCGCGTTGACCACGCTGTCTCCCTGCGTCTTCCCGCTGCTGCCGGTGATCGTGGGTGGCGCGGTGCAACGGCACCGGGCGGCGCCGGTGGCCATGGGCTTGGGCATGGCGCTCACGTTCATGCTGATCGGGCTGCTGGTGGGTGGGCTGGGCGGCGTCGTGTCGCTCGCGCCCGACGACGTGCGGCGCGTCGGCGCGTGGCTGCTGCTGGCGTTCGGCGTGGTGATGCTGGTGCCGTCGCTGGAGCGCCGCTTCTCCAACCTGATGACGCCGCTGGCGTCGTCGGCGAACGCGGCGGGCGTGCGACTGCGGGGCGGCGCGCTCGCCAGCGCGTTCGCGTTGGGCGGCCTGCTGGGCCTGGTCTGGAGCCCGTGCGCCGGCCCGTTGCTGGGCTCGACGCTGGCGCTCGTGGCCACCGCCGGCGGTGCGCCGCGCGGGGCCTTCCTGCTGGGGCTGTTCGGCCTGGGCGCCGCGCTGCCGCTGGTGGGCGCGGCGTACGCGTCACGCGCGGGCTTCGGGCGCATGCGCACGTGGGTGCTCGCGCATGCGAGCGACGCCAAGCGCGTGATGGGCGGCCTGCTGGTGC
>JACMOG010000661.1 GCA_014378125.1 Vitreoscilla sp.
GAAGGCCGCCGGCGTGTTCAGGCCGGTGCCGACCGCGGTGCCGCCAAGGGCCAGCTCGCGCAGTTCGGGCAGCACCTGGTGCAGCGCGCGCTCGGCGTGATCGAGCTGCGCCACCCAGCCGGAGATCTCCTGGCCCAGCGTGATGGGCGTGGCGTCCTGGAGGTGCGTGCGGCCGATCTTGATGATGCCGTCGAAGGCCCTGGCCTTGGCGTCGAGCGTGGCGCGCAGGCCCTGCAGCGACGGGATGACGTGCTGCGCGATGCCCTGCACCGCGGCCACGTGCATCGCGGTGGGAAAGACGTCGTTGGACGACTGCCCGAGGTTGACCTCGTCGTTGGGATGCACCAGGCGCTTCAGCCCCAGCGGGCCGCCGAGGATCTGCGAGGCGCGGTTGGCCAGCACCTCGTTCATGTTCATGTTGCTCTGCGTGCCCGAGCCGGTCTGCCACACGGCCAGCGGAAACTCGTCCTCCCAGCGTTCCTCGATGACCTCGCCGGCGGCCTGCGCGATGGCGTCGGCCTTGGCCGCGGCCAGCAGCCCGGTGCGCTGGTTGACGCGCGCCGCGGCGCTCTTGACCAGCGCCAGCGCGTGCAGCAGTTCGGGCGGCATGCGCTCGGTGGAGATCGCGAAGTGTTCGATGGAGCGCTGGGTCTGCGCGCCCCACAGGTGGTCGCCGGGAACGGGGATGTCGCCCCAGGCGTCGTGCTCGATGCGTTCGTCGGTGCTCATGGCTTCAGGTTGTTCAGGGGACAGGCCCAGGGTACAAGGCTCTCGAAGACCCTGCCGCGCGGGCGGTGCGCCACGCGAGTCCGGCGCCCCGCAATGGCCGGGGAATCCCCTTGCTGCACCGCAGCGTACGCCCTCTAGAATCCACTGGAACAAACACATCGATTGGGGACGTTCCATGGTCACGACTCGCCGCAGCACCAAGGCCAACGCCGATCCGGACGCGCCTGCGGGCATCCGCATCCTCAAGAAGTACCCCAACCGGCGCCTCTACGACACGCTCACCAGCTCGTACATCACGCTGGCCGACGTCAAGGAGATGGTGCTCGAGGGCGCTCCGTTCGAGGTGCGCGACGCCAAGAGCGGCGACGAGCTCACGCGCGCCATCCTGCTGCAGATCATCCTGGAAGAAGAGACCGGCGGCGTGCCGATGTTCAACACGCAGATGCTGGCCCAGATCATCCGCTTCTACGGCCACGCCATGCAGGGCGTGATGGGCTCGTACCTCGAGAAGAACCTGCAGGCGCTGGCCGAGATGCAGACCCGCATCGCCGACCCCGCGGCCGCGCTGTCGCCGCTCACGCCCGACGGCTGGACCAAGCTGATGAGCGGCCAGGCCCCGATGATGCAGAACTTCATGGGCAGCTATCTCGAGCAGTCGAAGAAGCTGTTCGAGCAGATGCAGGAGCAGATGAGCAAGCCGGGCGAGTCCATCTTTCCCATTCCAGGCTTTCCGCCCAAGCGCGGCTGACACGCTGGCGTCGATCCCCGGGGCTGACTCGTTTCCGTCCGAGGACGGCGCTCAGAGTGGTTCCGGCGCGATCGTCGAGGCCAGCGCCTCGGCCTCGTCCAGTCGCAACGGCCCATAGACCTCGCTGTTGGCAAGGGCGGCCCGGATGCCGGCCAGGTGCGCGGCATCGTCGCTGTCGAAATAGGGCCCCAGGCGCAGCATCAGCCGCAGCCAACGCTGGACCTCGCCCACCGACTCCATGCGGCTGAGCCGCGCCCGCTCGATGCCGTGCCGCACGA
>JACMOG010000662.1 GCA_014378125.1 Vitreoscilla sp.
CGACGACGCCCACCACCTCGATGTCGCAGCCCTCCCACTCGGGCGCGAGCGCGTCCGCGAGACGCACGTCGGCGCGCCAGCCCGCGCTCGCGAAGCCGGCCGCCGCCAGGGCCAGGGCGATGCCGGCCCGCGCGAGGGCCGGCCAACGCAGCCGCCACGCTCCGAGCAGCACGGCCAGGCTGGCGGAGAGCATCAGCGGATAGACCTCGCCCGGCCACAGCGCCGCCTGCTGCAGTTGCAGTGCGACACCCGCCACCCACGCCAGCACCGCGCCAGCGCGCCAAGAGGCGCCGGCGGCGGATTGCGTGGGTGCGGAGTCGTCCTGCATGTCCCATCCTAGGATCGCCCGTGCCAACCCGACCCGCGCGAAACGCCGGCTTTTCGGCCATCGATGCGCTGGCGCGCCAAGGTTCGTTCGTCGACGAATCGTCGCGCCCGCGACCGGCATACAGTCCCGTGATGGCTCCCACTCGCCGCACCCCGCCTGCCGCCTTCGATGCCCCGCACGAGCCCCGCCTCGCCCGCGTCGCGGCGCTGGTAGCCGACCCGTCGCGCGCCCGCATGCTGGCCTTCCTGCTGTCGGGCGAGTACGCGAGCGCCGGCGAGTTGGCCCGCACGGCCTCGGTCGGCGCGGCCACGGCCAGCGCGCACCTGGTCAAGCTGGTGGACGCGGGGCTGCTGGCGTGCGAGCCGCGCGGCCGCCATCGCTACTTCCGCATCGCCGACGCCGACGTGGCACACGCGCTGGAGGCGCTGGCCATGGTGGCCGAGCGTTCGTCGCACGACCGCACCTGGTCGGCGCCGGCGCGCCTGCGGCTGCGCGGGGCGCGCTGCTGCTACGGCCACCTGGCGGGCCGCCACGGCGTGGCGCTGCTCGAACACCTGCTGGCGCGCGACTGCCTCGTCGCCGCGCCGGACGGCTACGCGCTGACCGACGCCGGCGTCGCCACCCTCGCCGGCCTCGGCTTCGACGCGACCCCGCTGCGCCCGCACGCCGCGCACCGCATCGCCTACCCGTGCCTGGACTGGTCGGAACGGCGCGACCACCTGGCCGGCAAGCTGGCCACCGGGCTGCTGTCGCACTTCGTGGAGCGCGGCTGGCTGCGGCGCATCGGCGGCGAGCGGGCGCTGGAGCTGACGCCGCCGGGCCGGCTTGCGTTGGCGCCGCTGCTGGCGATCGCCTGAGCGTCTCGAGTCGGGCGCTCGACCCAAGGCCAACCGCCGCTCGGCACCCCGGCGAACGACAGGGCCGGGCCCGGACGTGTAGCATCCGTGCCCATCATCGGGCCACCCCGCGCCACCGCATCCGGACGTTGGCGGGCCGGCCCGCACGGAGAACTTCATGACGATCGCCGCCCGCCTCCAAGCCCTGGGAATCGAGCTTCCCCCCCTCGCGATTCCGGCCGCCGCCTACCTGCCGTTCGTGCAGACCGGCGCGCTCGTGTTCATCTCGGGCCACATCGCCAAGAAGGACGGCAAGCCCTGGGTGGGCCAGCTGGGCCTCACCATGGCCACCGACGAAGGCAAGGCCGCCGCGCGCTCCATCGCCATCGAG
>JACMOG010000663.1 GCA_014378125.1 Vitreoscilla sp.
CATCAGCCACTTCCGGTCGACGAGCGACGCGTTGAACTCCCGCGACGTCGTGTAGCCGTTGTCGCACAGGCGCTCGATCAGCGAGTCGTCGCCGTCGTGCGATTCGACGGCGGCCAGCAGGTCGACGATGGGCTTGGCCGGCAGCCCGGCCACGGCCGTGCTGCCGATGTGCTCGATCGCCACGAAGGTGCCAGGCAGCAGCCGCGTGAGGCGATCGCGTTCCGCTTCGAAGGTGCTCGCCCAAGCCGGGTCGTGAGCGTGCAGCGACACGTCTTCGTGGATGGCCGCGGCGAGCGACTCCGCGTCGGTCATCGCGCGTGCGCCCGCCAGCGCTTGCGGCGCACTGACGGCAGCGGGCGTCGAATGCGGCGAATCGTGCGGCGGATCGTGCGGCGGATCGTGCGGCGGATGCGAAGGCGAAGTCATGCGCGACGATAGCGCACGCGCCGTGGTCGAGAGCTGCCGGACGGGCCGGACTCAGCGCGCCAGCGCCGACGGCCCGGCCGCGGCCAGCTTGCGCTTGAGTGTCGGGATGTCGGAGGTCTCGCGCATCGCCTCGCTCGCCTCGATCTCGCCGCGACGCACCAGTTCGACCAGGCGGTTGTTCATCGGCACCCATTCGTTGGCGCCGAGCCGGTTGTCCTCGCGGATGGCGCTCTCCAGGCCGATCCAGTCGCCGCGCTCCACGAACTGCGTGACCTTGCCCGTGTTGAAGAGGACGTCGGCAGCCATCAGGTAGCGCTTGCCGTCCTTCGAGGGAACGAGTGCCTGGCGCACCACCGCGATGAGGTTGCCCGCCAGCACGGAGCGCATGACGTCGGCGCTGGTGCCCGTGTACGACAGGATCTTGCGCAGGGTGCCGGTGACGGACTTGCCGTGCGTGGTGGCGATCATCAGCGAGCCCGACTCGCCGCCCTGGATGGCCTGTTCGGCCGTCTCCGCGTCGCGGATCTCGGAGGTGAGGAGCACGTCGGGGCTCATGCGCAGGGCCTCCCGCATGCCGTCGGCGAAGCTGAGCACGTCGTAGCCCACCTCGCGCTGCGTGACGATGCACTTGCGCGGCGCGATCTTCTTCTCCACCGGATCCTCGATGGTGAGGATGTGGCCCGAGTGCTGGGCGTTGTGCCAATCGAGGATGGACATGGCCGTCTCGCTCTTGCCCGACCCCGTGGGCCCGGTGATGACGATGAAGCCGCTGGTGGCCTCGGTGATGGTGGAGACGAGGTTGTGCGGCAGGCTCAGGCTGGTGAGCGGCGTGATGTCGGGCGCCGTGATGCGCATCACCAGCGCGAGCTCGCCGGTGCCGTGCATGAACAGGCTGTAGCGCAGCGAGTGGCCGCCACGACCATCGAGCCGGATGTTGACCGAGCGCTGGCGGGCAAGCACCGGCTTGATGCGTGTGTCCCAGTAGTCCTGCACCGACTGCTGCTGGCCACGGGCGTCGCGGTGATGGCGGGCCGCGCCGTCGACGTAGCCTGCCAGGTAGGTGACGATGTGCTCGCGCGTGACCACGAAGGGCGGGATGGCCGAGAACAACTGGTGCAACGGCAGCGTGCCGCGCGCGGACTTGGCGCGGATGACCTGGCCCTCGTGGATCATGATGTCGGTCATGGAGGGCGCGAACATCAGCGCGTGCTTGACCGCGGCGCCGATGCCGTGTTGCTTGTCGGACGGCAATTGCAGGGGCTGCTGGAGCGTGGGGATGTCGGTCATGGCGGCCTGGCGGGGTTGAAGTGGCGCGCCTCAGCGCGCGGACGGGACGAAGGCGAGCGCGTCGACGCCTTGCGACGGCGAGCGGCCCGGCGTGGGCGGCACGGGTACGGGCACGAGCATGGGCGACGACGGTGGCGGTGGCGGTGGCGGCGGCGTGGCGGACGGCAACGGACGACGGCGACCAGCGGGCGTGTCGGGCGAGTAGGGCGAATAGGGCGAATAGGGCGCCAGCGTGCGATCCGCCGGAAACGGCAGCAGGCCGGCCGGCAACGCCTTCCAGCGCATCAGGATCGTGGCGATGCGGTTGGCATACCAGGCGGAGCGCGCCGCGGTGCGGGAGTGGTACGCGCCCACCGCCAGCCAGGTGTCGCCCTGTCGTTCGACCTGGCGCCGGTAATGCCAGGCGGCCACGTCGGCCGACACGCAACCGTCGGCGAGCGACGCGCGGTCGACGCCGTAGCGCGCCAGTTCGGCCAGGTGGACGCTGTTGATCTGGAAGGCGCCGACGTCGACGCTGCCGTTGGCGTTGCGGCCCAGTGCCCGCGGCTGGAGCCGGCTCTCCTGCCAGCCGATGGCACGCAGCACGACCGCGTTGACGTGGTGGCGGGCGGCGGCGTCGTCGATGCAGTCGGCGTGGGCGGCGGGCGCCACGACAGCAAGGACGAGCGCGACGGCCAGGGACGGGGAGTGGGGCAGGATCGGCATGGCTCGACGAACGTCGTCACCGGAGGAACACACCGATCGATTCTGGGTGGCGCGGCGAAAACTCCGCGGCGCCAACGGCCGGGTTTCGGCCCTGTTCGGCGCGGCACCCGGCCGCGCGTGCCTCAGCGCCTCAACGCCGATGCCCCAGCGCCCGCGCCGGCAGGAACAGCAACGCGGCCAGCAGCGCGAACACCGCGCTCACGCTGATGCCCACCAGGCGGAAGGGCAGCGTCAGCAGCCAGACCAGCGGGTACAGCACCAGCGCCAGCAGGGCCAGCGGCCAGCAGAAGACGAACAGCAGGCACCAGAGGACGAACGTGAACATGGCGGACTTTCGAGAACCGGCGCCCCCTGGCTCCGGAATGTCCACACGATGCGACTCCGGCCCGGGCGCGTCAACGCCGCGCCGACGAATCGCCACGACGGGCCGACAGGCTGCGGCGGCCTTCGCCCGGGCTTGGACTGCTGGCACCCTCGCGGACCTGCCGTGGGCGAAGGCCAGCGGTGCGGACCCGGCCGGTCAGATCGCCACCCTGACCGCCGCGCTGACCCCTGCCGAGCAGGACCGCCCCGCAACCGTCGACGTCGCCGGCCTGACCCGCGAGGGCGACACGGCAACGGCCGAGCTGGCGGTGCGCTGGGAGCTCGGCGCGCGGTGGCAGTACCGGACTCGGCTGCCGCTGGTCCGTACCGATGGCCGCTGGCAGCCAGTGCTCACGCCCGAGGTCGTGCACCCCGACCTGTCGGTCGGCGCTGTCCTGCGCTCCCGGCTCGTGCAGCCGCCCCGAGCGGCCATCACCG
>JACMOG010000664.1 GCA_014378125.1 Vitreoscilla sp.
CGGCGTGAACCGGCTGTCGATCGGCGTGCAGACCTTCGACGACGAGCGCCTGCGGGCGCTCGGACGCGTGCACGACGGCGCCCAGGCGCGCGCGGCCGCGGAGGAGGCGGCGCGCAGCTTCGACACCTTCAACCTCGACCTGATGTACGCGCTGCCGGGCCAGACGCTGGCCCACCTCGACGCCGACCTCGACCTGGCCTTCGCGCTCGGCGCGCCGCACCTCTCGCTGTACCACCTCACGCTGGAGCCCAACACGGTGTTCGCGACGCGGCCGCCGGCCAACCTGCCCGACGAGGACGCCGCGTACGACATGCTCGATCGCGTCACCGAGCGCACCGGGGGCGACGGCTTCGAACGCTACGAGGTGTCGGCGTATGCGCGCACCGGTCATCGTTGCCGACACAACGTCAACTACTGGCAATTCGGGGACTACCTCGGACTGGGCGCCGGAGCGCACGGCAAGCTGTCGTTCGCGCATCGCGTCACGCGTCAGGTACGTTGGCGCGAGCCCGGCATGTACATGGATCGCGCGTTGGGCGGGCAGGGCGTGTCCAACGAGGGCGACGTGGCGCGCGCCGAACTGCCGTTCGAGTTCATGCTCAATGCGCTGCGCCTGCGCGAGGGCTTCGCGCTGTCGCTGTTCACCGAGCGCTGCGGGCTGCCCGTGTCGGCCATCGAGAAGGGGCTGGCCGAGGCCGAGAAGCGCGGCCTGGTCGCCCGCACCGGCCTGCCCGGCGCCGAGTGGATTCAACCGACCGTGCGCGGCTTCGACTTCCTTAACGACCTGCAGGAACTGTTCCTCTGAGGCTGCCTGGCGCGCTGCCGGGCACGTCGATTGCCAAGCGATCCCATGGTCGAGCAGGGCCCTTGCGGGCCTTTCAACGACCCGGCGCGGGCATTCCCTTTCCAGCGCCGTGTCGCGCTCCACCTATGATCGCGCACGCCCGACCCAGCCGCTGACCACACCATGCCAAATTCCGCCCTCGAGACCGACCAGTTCAACCGCATCGCCCGCCGCAACGTCACGTTGCCGCTGGTGGTCGGGCTGGTCAGTGCGGCCTCCTTCATCGGCTTCTTCCTGTATTTCCTGTCGGTCTCCAGCTGGGTGGATCACACCCACCAGGTGATCGGCAAGATGAACGAGCTCACCACGCTGGAGGGCGACATGGAGGCCGGCGCACGCGGCTACCTGCTCGCCGGCGACGACGTGTTCCTGGGGCCGTATGCGGTCTCCAAACCGCAGTTCGCGGCGCTGGTCGACGACTTGGTGAAGACGGCCGCGGACAATCCGACGCAGACGGATCGCCTGCGCAAGGTTCAGGTGCTGCAGCAGGCGTGGCAGGACTATGCGGAGAGGATGATCGCGCTCAAGCGCGGCGGCACCACCGACATTCAGCAGGCCATCAAGGGCCTGAACGGGCGCCAGATCGCCGTCAGCGTGCGCAGCGAGATCGTGGCCGCGCGTGGCATGGAAAGCGCGCTCCTGAAGGAGCGCCTCGATACGTTGAACACGGTCACCTGGTTCGGCATCGGTTCCTACGTGCTCTTCATCCTCGTCGTCAACGGCTACATCGCCTGGGCAGGCCGGCGTGACATCAACCAGTTGTCGGACAACTTCGGTGGCGCGTTGAAGGCGCAGACCGACGCCGCCAAAGTGCTGTCCGCGCAGGCCTGGGTGCGTGACGGCCAGGCGCAACTGGCGGAGACGCTGATCGGCCAGCAGACCCTCACCACCGTGGGCCTCAGCGTGCTGGCGTTCACTGGACGCTACCTCGACCCGGTGGTGGCGGCCATGTACGTGCGCGACGACGCCGGGGCGCTGCGGCGCGTATCCACGCACGGCTTCGAGGGCGTCGAGGACGCGATGCAGCTGAAGGCGGCGCGCGACGGCCTGGTGGGCCAGGCCCTGCGCGATGGTCGCCTGAACCACGTCACCAATCTCAAGGGCGGTTACTTCAAGGTGGGCTCGGGCGTCGGCGAGGCCGCGCCGGCCGAACTGGTGGTCGCGCCGATCGCCAACGACGGCGTCACCAACGGAGTGATCGAGCTGGGCTTCATGCGGCCCGTCAGCGAGCGCGACCTGGAGCTGCTCAGGCTGATCGCCGGCAGCATCGGCGCCTCGGTGGACTCGGCCCTGTTCCGCAAGCGGCTGCAGGATTCGGTGGAGGAAACCCAGCAGCTCAACGAGGAACTGCAGGTGCAGCAGGAGGA
>JACMOG010000665.1 GCA_014378125.1 Vitreoscilla sp.
CATCGCCGTGCTGGTGCGCAGCAACGCGCAGGGCACGCTCATTCGCCAGGCGCTCACGGCGCGCGGCGTGGGCAGCGTGGAGCTGTCGCAGGCCAGCGTGTTTCGCAGCAGCGACGCCGAGGAGCTGGATCGCGTGCTCACCGCGGTGCTGGAGCCGGCGCGCGAACGCACGCTCAAGGCCGCGCTGTCCACCGAGCTGATGGGACAGGACGCCACGGCCATCGCGGCGCTGTCCGACGACGAGTCGGCGCTGCTCGACGCCGTGCAGCGCTTCGCCGGCTGGCGCGACGTGTGGGTGCAGCGCGGCGTGGGCTTCATGCTGCGCCGGTGGCTGGCCGAAGACCGCGTGGCGGGCCGCCTGCTGTCGCGCCCCGACGGCGAGCGCCGCCTCACCAACCTGCTGCACCTGGTGGAGTGCCTGCACGAGGCCGGCGAGCGGCACGCGTCGCCCGACACGTTGCTGCGCTGGTTCCAGTCGCAGCGCGTATCGCCCGACGCCGACGACGCCACGCAGCTGCGGCTGGAGTCCGACCAGAACCTGGTGCAGATCGTCACCATCCACAAGTCCAAGGGCCTCGAGTACCCGATCGTGTTCTGCCCGTTCCTGTGGAGCGCGCCGCGAAGCGGCCGCGGCGACGGCCTCACGGGCGTGGCGTATCACGACGACGAGGGCCACGCCGTGATCGACTACGGCCACGAGTTCCTGCCCGACGCGCGCAAGGACGACATCAAGGCCAGGCTGCGGCTGGAGGACTCGGCCGAGTCGCTGCGGCTGGCCTACGTGGCACTCACCCGCGCGGTGCACCGCTGCGTGATCGTGGCCGGCTGCTATCGTACCGCGGGCAAGTATCCGAGCGCCACGGCCAGCACGCGCAGCCTGCTGAACTGGCTGGTGGCCGGCGACGGCATGACGCCGGGCGAGTGGTTCGAGCACAAGAACGGCCACGCGCCGATCCTGGCCCGGTGGCAGGCGCTGGCCGAAGGCTCCGACGGCGCCATCGGCGTGACGCCGCTGCCGCTGGACGAGGCCGCCACGCTGGCGCCGTCGCGCCGGCCGGCCGACACGCTGGCCGCGCTGCCCGCGCCGCGCACGCTGCCGCACGGCTGGCGCATCGGCAGCTTCAGCGCGATCGCGCACGGCGCGGCGCACGACCGCTCGGGCGTCGACCACGACCTGCGTGCCGTCGATGCCACCCGCATGCCGGCGCCCGCGCCTGCCGCCTCGGACTGGATGCCGGCCGAGGACGACCCGCTGCACTTCCCGCGCGGCCCGGCCGCCGGCGAGGCCATCCACCTGGCGTTCGAGCAGATCGATTTCACCGATCGCACCACGTGGCGCGCCGGCATCGCCGCGGCGCTGCACAAGCTGCGCACGATGGGCGTGGCCGACGCGCCCGGCGACGACGGCGCCGACCTGCGCGCCCGCATGCTCGGGCGCCTGCTGGAGGGCACGCCCGACACGCCGCTGCCGCTGCACACGCCGCGGCCGCTGCGCCTGGCCGACCTGCCGTCCGCGCGGCGCCTGGTGGAACTCG
>JACMOG010000666.1 GCA_014378125.1 Vitreoscilla sp.
CACCGCGCCGGGCGCGGCGTTGCGCGGGTTGACCACGGTCTTCTCGTTCTTGGCGCCGCCGGAGATCAACGCGCGCTGGCGCTCGTTGTAGGCCTCGAAGTCGTCGCGCCGCATGTAGACCTCGCCGCGCACCTCCAGCACCGGCGCGGCCACGCCACGGAGCTTCAGCGGGATCTGGCGGATGGTGCGGATGTTGGACGTGACGTCCTCGCCCTCCTCTCCGTTGCCGCGCGTGGCCGCCTGCACCAGCACGCCGTGCTCGTAGCGCAGGTTGATGGCCAGCCCGTCGAACTTGAGCTCGGCGGAATAGGCCACCGGCGGGTCGGCGTCGGTGAGCTTCAATTCGCGTCGCACGCGGGCGGCGAACGCCTGCGCGCCGGCCGCGGTGGTGTCGGTCTCGGTGCGGATGCTGAGCATGGGCACCGCATGCCTGACCGTGTCGAAGCCCTCGAGCACCTGGCCGATGACGCGCTGCGTGGGCGAGTCGGCGCGCCGCAGGTCGGGATGCGCCGCCTCGATCGCCTGCAGCTCCTGGAACAGCTTGTCGTACTCGGCGTCGGGGATGCTGGGCTCGTCGAGGACGTAGTACTTGTGCGCGTGCTCGTGCAGGATCGCGTGCAGCTCGTCGGCACGTTTGGTGGCGGTGGCAAGGGTCGAAGTCATCGGCGAGAGTTTAGTGTCCCGAGGCGGCCTCGAACGCAGCCTAGGGGGTTCGGCCCGCGTCGACGACCACGCGCAGCGCGCCGTCCGCATCGATGCGATTGGCCAGCACGCGGTAGTCGTTCACCGAGGCGTGCGCGGTGTGCAACGGATGCGCGTGGGTGGCCGAGATCACGATCACGGTCACGCCCGCGGATTCGCCCGCGGCGATGCCCGCCGGCGCGTCCTCGAACACCAGGCAGTCGCGCGCGGACACGCCCAGGCGCGCGGCCGCGAGTTCGAAGCAGTCGGGCGCCGGCTTGCCCTGCGTCACGTCCTCGGCGGCGATCAGCAGGTCGGGCAACGGCAGCCCCGCCGCGGCGATGCGCCGGCGCGCCAGCTCGCGCGGCGCCGACGTGACCACCGCCCAGCGCCCGGCGGGCAGCGTGGCCAGGAACGCGGCCGCGCCGGCGATGGGCTCGATGCCCTCGACGTCGAGCATCTCCTCGGCGGTGATGGCCGCGGCCTCGGCCACGGGATCGACGCCCGGCAGGTTGAGCCGGCGCACGGTCTCGACGCTGCGCATGCCGTGGATGGTGGGCAGGAACGACGGCACGTCCAGGCCGTGCCGGGCGGCCCAGCGCGACCACACGCGCTCCGCCGCCGCGATCGAGCTCAGGAGGGTGCCGTCCATGTCGAACAGGAAGGCGGCGAAGGCGCGGTCGGGAAGGTTCAAGGGGGTCATGGGCAACGAGGGGGAGCGACCGATCGTCGCATAAATCGGCGAGTCGCTTCGAAAGGACCTGGCCCCGTCCGGGGCCAGGTCCCTCGCCTCAGGCCTGATCGCGCGCGACCGTCACCAGCAACCCCGGCACCGCCTTGCCGCCCTCGTAGCGCACCGACGCCGAGGCCACGCCGCGTTCCGAGAGTCCCGCCGCCGCCAGGCGGGCTCCCAGTCCGGCCCGGCGGTGCACGTAGCGGCCGCTGAGGCCGAGCGTGAAGTCCGCCGCCGCGTCGTCGGGTGACGACTCCAGCGTGAACACGAAGCTGCCGCCAGGACGCAGCGCCGCGCGCGCCGCCGCGAACACCGGCGCGAGTTCGCCGAAGTAGATCAGCGTGTCGGCCGACACCAGCAGGTCGAACGCGGCAGGCTGGTCCAACAGGAACTGCACCAGCTCCGCCTTGGGCAACGCGTCGTAGCACTCGCGTGCCGCGGCGCGCTCCAGCATTCGGGCCGACAGGTCGCAGCCCACCAGCGAGCGCGCCCAGGGCCGGATCAATGGGCCGCACAGGCCGGTGCCGCAACCCAGGTCCGCGATGTGGTACTGCGCCGCCGGCGCCGGCAGCGACAGGCGCAGGGCCTCGGCCACCAGCTCGGGCCCGCGGTACTGCAGCGTCGAGAGATGGGTGTCGAAGCTGGCGGCGAACTTGTCGAACGCCTGTTCGACGTACGCGTCGCTGCAACGCTCGGGCGCCTCGCCGAGGCTGGCGGCCAGGTGATGGCGCGGGTACGGGTTGTCGGGCTCCCGCTCCACCCAGTCGCGATAGAAAGCCACCGCGCGCTCGTGCTCGCCAGCCTCCGACAAGGCGCGGCCGTAGCTCTC
>JACMOG010000667.1 GCA_014378125.1 Vitreoscilla sp.
AAGGTGTTCCTGTTCGACGAGCCGCTGTCCAACCTGGACGCCGCGCTGCGCGTGAACATGCGCATCGAGCTGTCGCGGCTGCACCGCGAGCTGGGCACCACGATGATCTACGTCACGCACGACCAGGTCGAGGCGATGACCATGGGCACGCGCATCGCCGTGTTCAACCAGGGCCGCATCGAGCAGCTCGGCGCGCCGCTGTCGCTGTACAACGCACCCGCCAACGAGTTCGTGGCCGGCTTCCTCGGCGCGCCGCGCATCAACCTGGTCGACCAGCCGACCCTCGACGCCACGCCCCTGCACCGCGCGGTGTGGTCGCTGCTGATGCCCTCCGTGGGCCCGCAGGTGCGTCGCGCGGGCGTGCGCTCGGAACACCTGCGCGTGGGCGCGTTCGGCACGGGCGTGCCCGCCACCGTGGTGATGGCCGAGCACCTGGGTGACGTGTCCGTGCTGCACCTGCGCGTGGACGGCGTCGCGGAGCTGCTGCACGCCAAGGTGGACGCGAGCCATGCGCACCTGGGGGCGGGCGCCACGGTCGGCATCATGCCCGACACCGGGTACATGATGACGTTCGACGCCGCCGGCAAGCGGATCGGCTGATGCGCGGCACGCTGCTCGCCGCCGTGCTGGCCGGCCTCGGCGCGCTCGCGCAGGCCGCCGACGCGCCGCCGCCCGCGGAACGCCTGCGGCCGCCCGAGGGCTGGCAGATGACGTGGCACGACGAGTTCGACGTCGATGGCCTGCCCGACCCCAAGAAGTGGGCCAACGACACCTGGTTCAACAAGCCCGGCTGGTTCAACCACGAGGCGCAGTACTACTCGGGGCCGCGCGCCGAGAACGCCGTGGTGAGCGGCGGCCGGCTGGTGATCACCGCGCGCAAGGAATCGCCGTCGACCGCGCCCGACTGGGGCGGGCAGCAATACACCTCGGCGCGCCTGCTCACGCGCGGCCTGGCCGAGTGGACGTACGGCTTCTTCGAGATCCGCGCCAGGCTGCCGTGCGGCCCGGGCACCTGGCCCGCCATCTGGATGCTGGGCAGCCACGGCGACTGGCCGGCCAACGGCGAGCTGGACATCATGGGGCACATCGGTCGCAACCCGGGCCGCGTGATGAGCACCCTCCACACGCTGGCCGGCAGCGGCGCGCACGGCGTGGGCGCCGCCGTGACCGTGCCGGACTCCTGCAGCGCGTACCACCGCTACCAGATGCTGTGGACCGAGCGCGACATCACGTTCGGCATCGACGGCGTGGAGCACCTCACCTACCCGCGCCTGGACGTCGGCCCCGCCGGCGCCGCCCGCGCGTGGCCCTTCGACGCGCCGCAGTTCCTGCTGCTCAACCTGGCCATCGGCGGCGACCTGGGCGGCCCCGTGGACGACCGCATCTTTCCGCTGGCGATGGAAGTGGACTACGTCCGGGTCTGGCAGGCGCCGAAGAAGTAGCGAAGACCTGTCATCCTGCGCGAAGTCGCAGGATGACAGACGGGAGTACGCCGCGGGCTGCGGAAAAGGCCTGTCGGCCGCGTGCCTGCACGAACGGCCGCGCTGCGCTCTAATGCGCTTCCCGTCCCTTGTCCCAATATCCGGAGACCCGTCATGTCCCTGTCCATGTATACCGCCACCGTGCCGCCGTTCCGCTCGATGCTGAAGAACCTGTCGGCCGTCATGGCCAAGGCCGAGGCGCATTGCGAAGCGAAGAAGATCGACCCGACCGCCTTCCTGGCGTCGCGCCTGTACCCCGACATGCTGCCGTTCACGGCGCAGGTGCAGATCGCCACCGACAACATCAAGGGCGCCGCCGGCCGCCTGGCCGGCGCCGAGATCCCGAAGTTCGAGGACGGCGAGCAGACCTTCCCCGAGCTGCAGGCCCGCCTCGACAAGACCGTCGCTTTCCTCGACTCCCTCACCGAGGCGCAGTTCGAGGGCGCGGCCGAGCGCGACATCGTGCTGCAACTGCGCGACCGCAAGCTCGAGTTCAAGGGCGCGCCGTACCTGCTGCAGTGGGCCAACCCCAACGTCTACTTCCACATCACGACCGCCTACGCGCTGCTGCGCCATGGTGGCGTGGAAATCGGCAAGAAGGATTACCTCAGCGGTGGGGCGGCGCACGGCGCCTGAACGCGGGATCTGGGCCGCATCTGCCGTGTGAATCGGCGTATCGCCCGGTGAACTTCTGGTCAACTATCAACTCCCAGTTGTTCACCTTCGATTGCACGCCCTGGGCGCCTGCGGTCGAGCAGCCCAGGAAGTCTTCAGGCATGAGGCAGTTCATCCGCCACCCGCTCGACGTGCCCATCGAGATCCGCACCGACCTGCGCGGCCCGGCCGCCGCGGTCCACACCCAGGACATCAGCCTGGGCGGACTGGCGGTGCATTCCGAGGTGCCCGTGGAAACCGGCGGCCTCATCGAGGTGCGCATCGCCTATGTCGAGCCGGCGTTCGAGGCGCGTGCCCGCGTGGCGTGGTGTCGGCCACGGCGCGACGGCGCGGGCTACGAGGTGGGCGTGAGCTTTCTCGACGCCGAGGACGTGTTCCGTGCGCGCATGGTGGCCCAGGTCTGCTACATCGAGGATTACCGGCGTTCGATCTCGCGCGCGGAAGGCCGCGAGCTCAGCTCCGAAGAGGCGGCCGGCGAATGGATCGCCAAGTACGCGCACAAGTTTCCAGGCGCCAGCGGCGGCCTGCAGTAGCCGAAAGTCGCCGTTGCCGTTGTCTCTCCTCCCCGTTCGCTGGGTCGTTGCCATGGCACTGTCCGTCGTCCTGGCCGCGTGCGGCGGCGGGGGTGGCGGCAGCGACCCGGGCACGTCGTCTAGCGGCGGATCGAGCGGTGGCGGCATGCCGCCCACGCCCACCGGCCCCATCTACGTAGTCGCCTCCGCCACGCTGCCCGCCGGCGCCACCCGC
>JACMOG010000668.1 GCA_014378125.1 Vitreoscilla sp.
CGCCAGGTCGGCCGACGCGTCGTAGGCCGCGTCGCGCATGGTCTGCGCGATCTTGCCGGCCTCGTCGCGCGCGGCGGGGGTGTCGTAGCGCAGGTTGAGCATCACCAGCGCGTCGCCGAGGCCGGTGAAGCCAAGCCCCACTCGACGCTTCGCGTTGGCCTCCGCCAGTTGTGCCGGCAGTGGCCAGACGGTGATGTCGAGCACGTTGTCCAACATGCGCGTGGCGGTTTTGGCGACGGCGGTGAAGGCGGGGTAGTCGAAGGTGGCGTCGGAAGTGAAAGGCGCTCTGACGAAGTGCGTTAGATTGATAGAGCCCAGGCAGCAACAACCGTAGGGCGGAAGTGGCTGCTCACCACAATTGTGCGCAAACACGCCGTTGGCGTCGAACGCATGAGCCTGTTCAACCGTGACGTCGTAGACCATTTCCACGCCGTCGGCAGTCAACGAATCGACGGTGGCAACGAATCTCTCCCGATTCAAAGTCCGGCGATAGGCACACAGGCACTCCTCGAGTCGCCGTGACTTCGCCGTATCGGCGAATCCGACTCGTTTCGCGAAGTGCTCAATGTTGTCGCCCTCGATGACCAGCTCGAATTGCTCCTTGGTCGCGTAGTCTCGATGACCGCCACGTCCATTTGGAAGCGACCGAAGTCCCGCAGGACGCCGCGCATAAACAGTGCTGCAGATCCCCAGGCGCATCAGCATCCGCTGGACCGACTCGAGTACGTTGGCGCTCGACTGCGCAAGCCGCACGCTGACGCCCTTCTCCTGGCCGCCCTGCACCGAACCGTCCGCATCGAACAAGCCTCGAATCAGGCCCTCGGAGAACGACGAAGACGCCGACTCCATTTGCGGAGTGATCGTCTTGTGCCCCACTGACATGCCCAGGCCCAAGGCGAGATCTCGCAACGGCACTGACGCCAAGCGCCGCTCTCCACGTCCAGTGATAGGCCTCTGCCAGCCTTCGAAATCGGCACGATGAGGCAAGGCGGCGATCGCTTGGCTGACAGCCGCGATGATCCCTGAGGCGCCACCCAATGCGTCGTGTTCGAAGATTTCGCCGTTGACGATCTGCTTGAACTCAGGCGCCCAAACCGACAGGACAGCCTTGTCGGTCTTCAACGTACCGTCGCCGATGAGTGCCCCGATGAGATACCCCTCTGCCGCAGTGAACCGCCCGTCCCATCCAGATTGCGCTCGGTGGTCGTGCAGCATCACTTCGTCGCCGGCTGCGAGTTCGCAAGCGGCAATCCATTCCGTCTCGGTGACATAGCGTGTGCGCTTTGTCACTCGGCGGACGCGATGGTCAGCAGTCAGTCGCAACGTGTGCCCCTGGCGCGTGCGCAGCTTGAAGACAGGCTTCACGCCTGTCTTGAAAAATCCGTCGGACTCTGT
Organism: Vitreoscilla sp.; assembly: GCA_014378125.1. Next base: position 1,396 of record JACMOG010000668.1, read on the forward strand.
TCTATAGGCCTTGCCGTCCACCATCGCCACGAACGGCTGACCAACCAATTGAGACACCTGCCGCGGCCCGTCGCTTGTTTGCACCCACGTATCCCCCGTCACACACGGATTCGTCGCCGCGATCGTCTCGCAATAACTCAGGTTGTTGTCCTGGTTGATCCGATCCAGGAACAGCACCCCCGGCTCCGCGTGGTCGTAGGTGCAGCGCATGATCTGGTCCCACAGCGCGCGAGCACGCGGCTGGCGGTAGACCCACTGGCCGTCGTCGCGCTGCTTCGCGCCGGCGGCGATCTGCTCCTCGCTGGGCTGGGCGCGATGGACGAGGTCGAACAGCGCGTCGTCGTCGACGGCCTGCATGAAGGCGTCGGTGACGCCCACCGAGATGTTGAAGTTGGTGAGGTCGCCCTTGTCCTTGGCGTGGATGAACGTCTCGATGTCGGGGTGGTCGCAGCGCAGCACGGCCATCTGGGCGCCACGCCGGCTGCCGGCGGACTCCACCGTCTCGCAGCTGCGGTCGAACACGCGCATGTAGCTCACCGGGCCGGACGCGCGGCTGCGGGTGGAACCCACCCAGGCGCCTTGCGGCCGGATGCGCGAGAAGTCGTAGCCCACGCCGCCGCCGCGCCGCATCGTCTCCGCGGCCTCGGTGAGCGCCGTGTAGATGCCCGGGGCGCCGTCCTCGGCCTGCGCGATGGAGTCGCCCACCGGTTGCACGAAGCAGTTGATGAGCGTGGCGGTGAGCTCGGTGCCGGCGGCGGAATTGATGCGGCCCGCGGGCACGAAGCCGTTCCGCAGCGCGTCGAGGAAACGCGCGGCCCAGGCCTCGCGCTGGTCGGGCGCTTCCACCTGCGCGAGCGCCAGCGCGACGCGCGCGCGCACGTCGTGCAGGTCCTTCTCGTCGCCCTTGGCGTATTTCTCGAGCAGCACCTCGGTGCTGATGTCCTGAGGCGGCAGGCAGGCGGGCGACGTGGCGGCCTCGCCACCCTGCGCCGCCGGTGCGTCGTACAGGCCGCGTTGGAAGTCGGTGGTCATGCGTGATCCTTGGGTCGAACGGACGGCCGGCACTAGCCGTGGCGGGCGTCCTGGATGTCGTTGTGGACGGCGTCGCGGCCGGCGGCCTTGACCGCGTACAAGGCCTCGTCGGCGCGCTTGAACAGGTGGAGGGAGTCGCACGGTGCGGTAGCCTCGGCGATGCCGGCGCTCAGGCGGATGGTGACCTCGGAGGGCAGGCCCGTGACGCGTTCGGCCACGGCCACGCGCAGGCGGTTGCACACCTGGTGCGCCACGGCCAGCGGAGCGGTCAGCACCAGCGCGAACTCGTCGCCGCCCAGGCGCGCCGGCAGGTCGGTCTGGCGGCACTGCGCCTGCAGGTGCGTGGCCACCCAGCGCAACGCCGCGTCGCCCGCCAGGTGGCGGTAGCGATCGTTGATCGACTTGAAATGGTCGAGGTCGATCAGCACCAGCGACACCGGGTGCTCGATGCTGGCGCGCGGGAGCATGCCGGCCAGGAACTCGTCGAACTTGCGGCGGTTGGCCAGGCCGGTGAGCTGGTCGTGGCGCGCCTCCAGGTGCGCGCGCTCGGCGCGGTCGCGCTCCTCGCTCACCTGGCGCAGCGCGCGCTCGGTGTTGAGTGCCACGGCCAGTGCCGAGGCCTGCTGCTCGGCGCGCTCCAGCACCAGCCGCGCGCGCAGTTCGTGGAAGCGCTTGTGGGCAACGAGGGCCTCGCGCCATTCGCCGCGCGACTCGTGCGCCAGCGACATCAGGCGATACAGCTCGTCCATGTGGATCTGGCCGCCGCGGCTGTCCGCCGCCGCGCGGCCGC
>JACMOG010000669.1 GCA_014378125.1 Vitreoscilla sp.
GCCCAGGGCATCGCCGACGTCGAGCCGGCTCGCGCCAGCGATGCCGCCGCGCAGCCCCGCGCTGCGCAAGGCGCTGCGCGGCGACATCGATGCGATGCTGGGCCGGGCGCTCGAGAAGGACGTCGCGCGTCGCTACCCCAGCGCCGACGCGTTCGCGCAGGACATCCGCCGCCACCTGGAAGGCGAGCCGGTGCGGGCCAGGCCGGCGAGCGCCGGGTATCGGCTGCAGAAGTTCGTGCGCCGCCACCGCGTGGGCGTGGCGATGGCCGCGGTCGTGGCCGTGTCCGTCCTGGCGGGCACCGGCGTGTCGCTGTGGCAGGCCCACGTGGCGAGGCAACAGGCGCTGGAGGCCGGTCGCCAGGCGGCCCGGGCCTTGTCGGAGCTGGCCAGCCTGGGCGTGGTGCGCGATCTCTATGTGGAGACCTTGATGCGCATCTCCACGATGGCGACCGACCAGCCCGCGGAACTGCGCAAGCCGCACGCGCTGCGCACGGCGCTGCTCGCCAAGCTCGACGACTTCGCGGGCCGCCACGCCGGCTCCCCGGAGCAGATGGGAGCGCTGTTGGGCGCCGTCATGCATCAATTGACCGAGATGGCCGACTACGAGAGCTCGGTGGAGGTGGGCCGCCGCTACCTCGCGTTGCTGCGCGAACGTGGCGGCGAGCCCCACCACGAGATCGAGGCTTTCCTCACCCAGGCCCTCAACCTGTGCTACCTGCGCCGGCACGAGGAGTGCGAGGCGATCATGCGTGAGGGAATCGCCCGCGCCGATGCGGCGCCCGACGATGTGGAGATGCGCCGACTGCGGTTCGAGGGCAGGTTCAACCTCGCCTTCGTGCTGGGGGTGTTGGGCAGGCGCGCGGAGGCGCAGGCCATGCTGGAGGCCGTGGAGCGCGATATCGCGCTGCGCCAAGCTGGAAGGCGACGTCGACACCGAGCTGAGCTTCTTCTGGGAGCAGTATGACGAAGCCCGCAGCCTGGCCTATGCGCGCACGGCCAACGTCCTCCAGGAGCGCGGAGCGGCCAGCGAGGACGAGCGCATGGAGGGCCGCTCCCAACTGGGCGACGCGCTGCTCGCCGCCGGCCACGCCGCCGCGGCAGAGGCGATGCTTCGCCGCTCGATGGAACTGGCGCTGCCCAGCTCGGGACGGCAGGGCCGCATGATGAACTTCCTGGTGGGCCGGCTGGCCATCACCGTGGCCGCGCAGGGCCGCCACGCGCAGGCCGAGGCGCTGCTGGGCGAACAGGCGTCGGCCATGGGCGCCTCGGGGGCCGACGCGGACGATCACCTGATCCAGGCGCGCCTGCGGATCGCCTGGATGGCGGGCGACGTGGATGCGGCGGCGGCGCTGCTCCCCGCCGACTCGTCGTTGGACCAGGCGGACATCCTGCTGGCCCTGGGGCGTCCGGCCGATGCACGGGCCAGGGCGTCGGCTGCGCTTGCCGACCTGCCGGACCAGGCGCCGGCCAGCCCGCGCATCGCGCGCGCCCGGCGCCTGACGCGCGCCTGATCTCAGGCAAAGGGCACGCCGGCGTGACACCGCCACAGCGAACGCGCCATGTCCGGCTTGGCTCCAGAATCTCGTTCAGTCTGTCATGGGCATCGATTCGACAGCCTCCAACGTAGGTCGCTATGCACTTGTGGCGCAACACCATCAAGACTCCCCCAGCCTGTTTGGCCGGAATGGGTGAGTGCGTTCTGGCGCGCGCAGGGGTGGCCATGCTGCTCATCGTGGCGCCAGCGTCTCCTGCGCAGGAGGTGAACGCCCCCCTCTCGCCGGCGCCGATCACGCTGGCGGCACGCGTCGTCGCCACCGGGCTCGTCGGCGCCCATGGCCTGACCCAGGTCGGACGGTTCCATGTCGGCGGCCCGTTCGTGGCCAATCCGGAGTTCCTGCTCAGCACGCAACCCGGGCACGTGCTGGATCCCGAGCGCCTGTTGGTGACCACGGATGCCCATGGAGGCGCCGTCCTGTCGATCGACCCGTCCGCACAGGGCGTGCGGGTGCCCACCGACGTCACGGCGCTGAAACGCCAGGCCGGCGACCCGGTCCAGCTCTACAACGTCGACACGACCGCGTTCGCGAATGCGGTTCACAACGCCGGTGCGCAGACTGCCGCCGACGCGGCGGTGTCCAGCCCGCGCTACCTGTCCATCAACAACGCCTTCGGTCGGCCCTGGATCGCGAATGCGCCGCGCGGGCTGCAAGGCGATGGCACCGTGACCGTGACGGATCCCGACGGCGCACCCCTTGCGAACGCGCCGAGCGCCGTCGCCGGCGGCGTCTTCGCAGGCGACCGGACGCCGCGCACCAGCGTTCCGACGACCATTCACGCCGGATGGTTCGCCACGCATTTCGAGCGCCGCGCCGGCGGCCAGCTGACCCCGGGAACGCTGGCGCGCGGCACGTACGGCACGGCCTTGCTGGGCGCATCGCCGGACGGCACCGGATTCGCGGTCTTCGCCGCGGTCACCGGCACCGGGGCGGTGGCGCAGCTGCACGTGCAGGACGGCGTGGACGGCCTCGCCCCGGCCGGCACGATCGCGCTGGATCCGGGCGATCCCGGCGTGGTGGGCATGGCGTTCCAGTGGGCGCCCCGGCGTGCCCTGTTCGTCGCCGAGGCCGCCCGCGACCAGGTGGCGGTGCTGCGATTGAAGGACGACGGTCGCCAGTTCGTCCTCGATGGCGTCGAGCGACTGCGTTCGCCGTGGCTGAAGCACCCGGTCGACCTCGCGCCCGCGGTGCCGGAGGTCGCCAACCCGCGCTTCGCGAGCCATACCTCGCTGGCCGGGGACTCCGATCTCTATGTTGCCAACCAGGGCGACGGCTCGCTGCTCAGGCTGTCGCGCGACGGTCGGGCGATCGCGCTCGCCAGGCTCGTCCGAGCCGATGGACAAGGGGTTGGCGCGGGGCAACTGAAGGCGATCGCCGTCTCTTCGGACGCGCAAAGAATCTGGGTCATCGTCCGGTCTCCAGGCGGCAGCGGGCTCGACGAGTTGCTCGAGGTCCACGCCTTCGACTCGCAAGGTGTCTTTCGCAGCCGGGAGGATGCCGCGCTCGCAGCGCGGCCGGTCGCGAACACCGAGAGCGGCGCCCGGCTGTTCGCAAAGGTATTCAGCGCCGAGACCGGGCTGGGCCCCCGTTTCAATGCCACCTCATGCGAGAGTTGCCACGCGGGCGGGCGGGGAGCGACGACGCGGGATGAATTCTTCGCTCGCCGCGTTGCCCGGATGAATCCCCGGACCGGCCGGCTGATTCCGATCGACGGGCGCGACAGCATCGTCGCACCGCGCCGCTCGCTTGCCGAAGCGGGGCTGTTGCCAACGCCGCGCGACGCCAATGTCGTCTCGTTGCGCATGCCGCTGGCGCTGGCGGCCGCCCCGCGTATCGACGAGACCGATGACGCGGCCATCGAGGCCCAGGCGGTGGCCAAGGGAGACGGCATCCACGGCCGCGTGAACCGCATCATGGACGCGGCCGGCGGCGCGCGCATCGGACGCTTCGGTTGGAAGGCGGATGTGGCGACTCTCGACGAGATGGTCGCGGTGGCCTTCGCCGACGAGCTCGGCATGCCCAGTGCCCTGGCGCCCCGTGCGCATGCAGCCAGCCATGACGACGGCACGCCGGCGCGCGCCGTCGCCGA
>JACMOG010000670.1 GCA_014378125.1 Vitreoscilla sp.
CCAGCTTCATCGTGATGGTGGACGGCAAGAACGTGGTGGCGCTGGCCTCCAGCCAGGACCACAAGCGCCTGGGCGACGCCGACACCGGCCCCAACACGGGCGGCATGGGCGCCTACTCGCCCGCGCCCATCGTGGCGCCCAACGTGCACGCCAAGGTGATGCACGAGATCATCACGCCCACCGTCGAGGGCATGGCCAAGGACGGCATCGTCTTTACCGGCTTCCTGTACGCGGGGCTGATGATCGACGACAAGGGCCGTCCGAAGACGCTCGAGTTCAACACCCGCATGGGCGACCCCGAGACGCAGCCCATCATGATGCGCCTGAAGAGCGACCTGGCCGAGGTGCTGCTGCACGCCACCGACGGCACGCTCGACCAGGTGGAGCTGCAGTGGGATCGCCGCGCCGCGCTCGGCGTGGTGATGGCGGCCGCCCGGGATCCGGAGTCGCCGCGCAACGGCGATCGCATCACGGGCCTGCCGGCCGACACCGACGAGGCCGTCGTGTTCCACGCCGGCACCGCGCTGGACGGCGACGTCACCACCGTGACCGGCGGCCGCGTGCTGTGCGTCACCGCGCTGGGCGACTCCACGCGCGCCGCGCAGCAGCGCGCGTACGAGACGCTGCGCCCCGTGCACTTCGACGGCGAGCAGCATCGCACCGACATCGGGTACCGTGCCATCTCCAAGCGCTGAAGTCGACGTCGCCGCCGTTCGCGGCTGGCTGCTCGACCTGCAATCCCGCATCGTCGCCGCGATGGAGGCCGCCGATGGCGGCGCCTTCCTCAGCGACGGCTGGACACGTCCGCCCGACGGCACGCTCACCGGCGATGGCCTGTCGCGCCTGATCGAGGGCGGCGCGCTGTTCGAGCGCGGCGCCTGCAACTTCAGCCACGTCGCCGGGCAGACGCTGCCGGCGTCGGCCACCGCCGCGCGACCCGAGCTGGCTGGTGCCGCGTTCGAGGCGCTGGGTGTGTCGCTGGTGTTTCACCCGCGCAACCCGTACGTGCCGACGGTGCACATGAACGTGCGCATGTTCTGTGCCACGCCGAAGGCTTCCGCCGACTCGAAGAACGGTGCGCCGGTGTTCTGGTTCGGCGGCGGCATGGATTTGACGCCGTACTACGGCTTCGAGGACGACGCCCGCCACTTCCACGCCACTTGCCGCGACGCGCTCGTCCCGTTCGGCGCCGACCTTCACCCGCGCTTCAAGGCGTGGTGCGACGAGTACTTCTTCCTGAAGCACCGCAACGAGCCGCGCGGCATCGGCGGCATCTTCTTCGACGACGTGGCCGGGCTCGGCTTCGAGCAGGGCTTCGCGATGCTGCGCTCGGTGGGCGACGCCTTCCTGGCCGCGTACCTGCCCATCGTCGAGCGCCGCCGCGCGCTGCCGTACGGCGAGCGCGAGCGCGACTTCCAGGCCTACCGCCGCGGCCGCTACGTCGAGTTCAATCTCGTGTGGGATCGCGGCACGCTGTTTGGCCTGCAGTCGGGCGGCCGCACCGAGGCCATCCTGATGTCGATGCCGCCGCTCGCCTCCTGGCGCTACCGGTGGGCGCCCGAGGACGGCACCCCCGAGGCGCGCCTCTACACGGACTTCCTGCGTCCGCGCGACTGGATCACCCCCTGACGAACCCCCCCCGCTCCGCCGGACTCTTCGGCGGCAGCTTCGACCCGCCGCACCTCGAGCA
>JACMOG010000671.1 GCA_014378125.1 Vitreoscilla sp.
CGTCTTGAACTCGGCCTGCAGCTTGGCCTGCTGGTCGGGCGTGGCGGTCTTCCAGGCCTTGCCGACGACGGCGGTCGTCATGCGTTGCAGGTCGACGTGCGGCATCACCTGCGTGTCCACGAGGCCATGGATGCGCGAGATATCGCCGGCCTGGATGGCCTTGTCGTTCTTGACGGACTCGATCACGTCACCGGCGACCTGCTTGATCATCACGTCGGGCGCGGTCTGCGCGAACGCGGCGGTGGCGCCCAGGGTGGTAGCGGCAAAGATCAGCGAAGAAATCGTGCGTTGAAACATTCTTGTCCTTTCGAGCGGGGGATCGCTCCCCTCTTTAACGCCGGTCGCGGCGGCTTGGTTCACAACGGCGACATGCAAAGAAACGTAGGGCGGCTCAGCCGTGCGGCGCGGAGGCGGGCGGCGGCGGCGTGGGCACCGGGCCCACCTGCGGCACCGGGAGCGTCGGGGCCGACGCGGGCTGCGGCGCGGGCGTCACGCCGCCCGGCACGGGCTGCGTCGGCACGGGCGTCGGCGCGGGCTGCGACGGCGGGTTCGACGGCGGGGGGGCCACGGCCGAGGCCACGTGCACGTCGCCTTCGGGCATGGCGCTGGACGACTGCGCGCCCGATGCGGCCGGGGCCGCGGGCAGCGCCGGCTTGGTGCCACTCTGGCCGCCGTTGCCGGCCGGCGCGGGGGCCGACTTCGAGTCGTCGGCGTCGTCCTCGTCGGGCAGGTCGGGCGGGTTGCCGTCGTAGACCAGGCTGCGGCGGCGCGTGATGTAGGCGTCGCGCATGAAGGTGTAGCGGTCGAACGCCAGCTCGTCGAGCATCTGGCTTGCGCCCAGCAGGCCGGCGCGGGTGTCGATCACGCCGAGGGTGTCGATGCCCAATTCCTTCCAGTACTTGCCCGACGCGAGCAGCGCGGGCGAGACGTAGGAGTCGGCAGGCAGCGCGACGGCATCGCGGATGTCGGACGAGCCGAACAGCGGCAGCACCAGGTACGGGCCGGGCTCCAGGCCCCACACGCCCAGCGTCTGGCCCAGGTCTTCCTGCTTGCGCTCCAGGCCCAAAGAGGTGGCCGGGTCGAACAGGCCGGCGATGCCGATGGTGGTGTTGGCGAGCACGCGCAGCGTCATCGTGCCGGCGTCCTTCGGCTTGCCCTGCAGCAACTGGTTGACGGCCGACCAGGCGTCCGAGAAGTTGCCGAAGAAGTTGTGCACGCCGGTGCGCACGGGCGACGGCAGCACGGCGTTGTAGGCCTTGGCGGCCGGCTTCAGCGCGTAGTCGTCGAGCGCGTCGTTGAACGCGAACACCTTGCGGTTGACGGTCTCGTACGGATCCTTGGGGCCGGCCGTGTGACGGTCGGCCTGTTGTTGCGGCGCGGTGGCGCAACCGGCGATCGCGGCCAGGGCGAGCGCGGCGGCGGCGCGGGGCAGCGCGCGAACCAGGGCAGTAAGGGTCATTTCTTGGATCCAGAGGCCGCCGCGGAAGCGGCAGGAACAGGAGCAAGCGACGGACCAGGGGCCGGCACGGGCGCTGCGCCGCCGGCGTCGGCAGCCTTGTTGAAGATCATCTGGCCGATCAGGTTCTCCAGCACGATGGCCGACTGCGTCTGCTTGATCAGGTCGCCGTTGGCCAGGTTCTTGTCGTCGGAGCCGGGCTCGATGCCCACGTACTGGTCGCCCAGCAGGCCGGCGGTGAGGATCTTGGCCGACGAATCGACCGGAAACTGCACGCCCTCGTTGACTTTCATGATCACCAGGCCCTGGTAGGTGTTCTTGTCGAGCGTGATCGACGTCACCTGGCCGACGGACACGCCGGCGCTGCGCACCGGCGCGTTCTTCTTCAGCCCGCCGATGTTGTCGAAGCGGGCGCGTACGGTGTAGGTCTTCGCGGCGCTGAAGCTGGCGAGGTTCGCCGCTTTCAGGGCCAGGAATGCCAGGGCGATGATGCCCAGCAAGACGAAAACTCCCACCAGGGTCTCTGTGCTTTTCTTTGCCATGTCAGATCCGATTCAAACCCTTGACGTCGCAGGTCACGACGTCGAAAACATCATTGCGGTGAGGATGAAGTCCATCGCCAGCACCGCCAGCGAGGAGAACACCACCGTCCGCGTGGTCGCATAGGCCACGCCCTCGGGCGTCGCCTGCGTTTCATAGCCCTGGTACAGGGCGACTCCGGTGCAGATCACGCCGAACACGAACGACTTGACGACGCCGTTGCCGATGTCGCGCGTGAGGTCGACCTTCGACTGCATGATCGACCAGAAGTTGGCCGGGTCCACGCCAATCAGCTGCACCGCGATGAGCCAGGCGCCGAGGATACCGACCGCCGAATACAGGATGGCCAGGATGGGCATCGACACGATGCCGGCCAGGAAGCGTGGCGCCAGCACGCGGCCGCGCGGATCGACGGCCATCAGCTCCATCGCCGCCAGCTGCTCGCCCGCCTTCATCAGGCCGATCTCCGCGGTGAGCGCGGTGCCGGCGCGGCCAGCGAACAGCAGCGCGGTGACCACCGGACCGAGTTCGCGCACCAGCGACAGGTTGACCACCAGGCCCAGCGACTCGGCGGCGCCGAACGGCACCAGCGCGTAGTACATCTGCAGCGCCAGCACGCAGCCCACGGCGAAGCCGGAGGCCAGGATGATGGTCAGCGAGCGGTAGCCGATGGCGTAGATCTGGTCGACGACCAGCCCGAACCGGCGCAGCGACGACGGCGTGTAGCGCGCCAGGTCGAGCGCGAAGTAGGCGGCATGACCCAGCGCCGTGAACGCGCGCAGCGTGGCCTGCCCCACCGAGTTGACGAGCCCGATCATTGCGTCAGCCCCAGCGCTTCGGCGAACGGCGGGGCCGGATAGTGGAACTTGATCGGTCCGTCGGGCTCGCCGCGGATGAACTGGCGCACCTGCGGGTCGGTGGACTCGTTGAGCCCCTCTGGCTTGCCCTGGGCGACGACGACGCCGCCCGGCATCATGAGGTAGGCGTAGTCGGCGATGGCGAAGCACTCCTGCACGTCGTGCGAGACCATCAGCGACGTGGCGCCGGTGGTGTCGTTGAGGCGGCGGATCAGGTTGGCGGTGACGCCCATCGAGATCGGGTCGAGGCCGGCGAAAGGCTCGTCGTACATGATGACCTCGGGGTCGAGCGCGACCGCGCGCGCGAGCGCGATGCGCCGCGCCATGCCGCCCGACACCTCGGAGATGCGCAGCTGCGCGGCGCCGCGCAGGCCCACCGCATTGAGCTTCATCAGCACGATGTCGCGGATCATGGTCTCGCTGAGATCCATGTGCTCGCGCAGCGGAAACGCCACGTTCTCGTACACGCTCAGGTCGGTGAACAGCGCGCCGAACTGGAACAGCATGCCCAGGCGACGGCGGATCGCATACAACTGCTCGCGGTCGCGGGTGTCCACCTCGACGCCGTCGAAGAGGATGCGGCCCTTCTGCGGCTTGTAGACGCCGCCGATCAGGCGCAGCAGCGTCGTCTTGCCGCAGCCCGAGCCGCCCAGGATGGCCGTGACCTTGCCGCGCGCGAATTGCAGCGACACGTCATTCAGGATCGTCCGACTCGCGTCGTAGCCGAACGTCACATGGTCGATCTGGATGAAGGTATCGGAGTTCAAGCCGGCGTCCGGCCGCGTGAGCGGCGACAAGTTGCGAGAGACGGGAGGACAGCATCGCTGCCCGGACCTTTCTGGATCCTGTCCAGACGGCCGAGCATAAGGGGTTTCCCGCTGCCGCATTGTGTGCGAACTCGGCTGCGGACGTGTTTCACCCCCACGGATTACCCCTAAAAAGATTGCCTAGGCAACCTTCATCGTGGCTTTCTTGCAACAGGAAATGTAGGACGACACCCTGCCCGTCATCCTGCGCGCAGTCGCAGGATCCATCCCACCCAGCGGCGTTGCTCAGCGCGGCAGCGTGGTCGCTCCCATCAGCGCCAGGTCGATCGCCCGCGCCGCCTGGCGGCCTTCGCGGATCGCCCACACCACCAGCGACTGGCCGCGGCGCACGTCGCCGGCGGCCCACACCTTGTCGACGCTGGTCTTGTAGCCGGTCTTCTCGTCGACGCCGGCCTTGGCGTTGCCGCGCGCGTCGGCATCCACGCCGAACGACTGCAGCAGGTGCGACAGCGGATTGGTGAAGCCCATCGCGAGCAGCACCAGCTCGGCCGGCCACACCTTCTCGGAGCCGGCCACCTCCACGAGCTTGCCGTCCTTGAACTCGATGTGAACCGTCTTCAGGCCGGTGAGCTTGCCCTTGGCGCCCAGGAATTCCTTGGTGGCGATGGCGAACTCGCGCGAGCACCCCTCGTCGTGCGACGACGACGTGCGCAGCTTGGTGGGCCAGTACGGCCACACCAGTGGCTTGTTCTCCTGCTCGGGCGGCATGGGCATCAGCTCGAACTGCGTGACGCTCTTCGCGCCGTGGCGGTTGCTGGTGCCCACGCAGTCGCTGCCGGTGTCGCCGCCGCCGATCACGATGACGTTCTTGCCGGTGGCCAATGTCTGGCCCTTGAGCTTGTCGCCGGCGTTGACCTTGTTCTGCGGCGGCAGGAACTCCATCGCGTACTGCAC
>JACMOG010000672.1 GCA_014378125.1 Vitreoscilla sp.
AGGCGCGTGCCCGGCAGGCGCGCGTCCAGCAGCTTGCGCTCGCGGACCACCATCAGGTTGACGGATGACTTCTGGTAGCCGATGCGCAGCTCCGCCGCGCCGGCACGCGCGGGCGGCGCCACCGCGCCGGCCGCGGCGGCCGCCAGGGCCAGCGCCTGGCGTCGATTCAGCGAGAAATCCATGTCACTTGCCTGCGACGGTGGCGGCGCCCGCGGCGCCGGGCAACGCGTCGGCGATGCGCACGGGCCTCGGGATCAACTTGAGCTCGTAGAACGTGTCGGCCACCTTCTGCTGCTCCGCCGCCACGGCCGGCGTGAGCGGCACGACCCCGAAGCGATAGCGCCTCAGGCTGGACTCGACGACCGCAGGATCGAGCCCCTGCAGCGGCGCGATGACGCCGGCGGCACGATGCACGTCGGCCTGCACGAACTTCGCCGCGTCCTGCGTGTTGGCGAAGAGCTCGCGGATGACGGCCGGGTTGGCCTGCGCGAAGTCGGTCTGCGCCAGGTAGTAGTTGAAGTCGTTGACCACGCCCGTGCCGTCGGCGAGCTGGCGCGCGCCGACCTGCTGCTCCACGGCGGCCAGGAACGGATCCCAGATGGCCCAGGCGTCGACGGCGCCCTTCTCGAACGCGGCGCGCGCGTCGGCCGGCGGCAGGAACACCGGCGTGATGTCCGAATACTTCAGGCCGTTCTTCTCCAGCAGCTTCACGAGCAGGTAGTGCACGTTGGAGCCCTTGTTCAGAGCGACGCGCTTGCCCTTCAGGTCGGCCACCGACTTCAACGGCGACTCCCTGGGCACCACCAGCGCCTCGGCCAGCGGGGCCGCCGGATCGTTGCCCACGTAGACGAAGCGCGCGCCCGCGGCCTGCGCGAAGATCGGCGGCGCCTCGCCGACGAAGCCCACGTCGATGGCGCCGACGTTCAGGCCCTCGAGCAACTGCGGCCCGGCGGGGAATTCCACCCACTTCACGGCCACGCCCTGCGGCGCAAGACGCTTCTCCAGCGTGCCCTGGGCCTTCTGCAGCACGAACAGGCTGGCCGACTTCTGGAAGCCGATGCGCAGTTCCCTGGCGGGCTCGGCGTGCGCGCCGAAGGCGGCCGCCGCCAGGCCCAGTGCGAGCAAGGCGCGGCGCGCCGATGTGAATGAGTTCATGGTGTCTTCGGGAAGTGGATCGGGTTGTTCAGGCGACCAGCGCCAGCGGGCTCGCGACGCGAAGCGGCAGCGGGCCGTCGGCCAGCGCGCGCTCGGTGCGCTGCAGCACGTCGTCGTGCGCCACGTGGCCATGCTGGGGATGCAGCGTGAACTGGGCGTCGACGGCGTAGGCCGCGTCGAGGATGTGTCGCGCCCCCAGCGCGGCCAACACCGGCTTGAGCGCGTAATCGAGCGCCAGCAGGTGCGCGGCGCTGCCGCCGGTGCCCAGAGCGAGCACGGTCTTGCCGCGCAGCGCGTCCTGCGGCAGCAGGTCGAGGAAGGTCTTCAGCAGGCCGCTGTACGCGGCCTTGTAGATGGGCGTGGCGATGACCACCAGCCGGGCCGCGGCCACCTGCTCGCGGGCGCGGCGGATGGCGGGATCGTCGAAGTCGGCGCGCACCAGCGCCGCGGCGGGCAGATCGCGCAGCACGATCTCGCCGCGGGGCGTGGACTCGGGAAAGCTCGCCAGCACGTGGCGCAGCAGAGCCGTGGAGCGCGAGTTGGCGGACGGGCTGCCGGCGAGGGCGACGATGGCCATGACGGGGGGTGTCGAGTTATGAACACCCTCACGATAGGCACGCCGTCGCGCGACGGGAACGAATGCGATCGGCTATCGATATCCGTGCGCCGCCTTTGTCGGTAACGGCGCAACCTTATGCGCGCAGCGACTCAGGGACGCGTGCGCTGCGACAGGTCGTCCACCAGCGCCAGCAACGCATTGGTATCGGCTGGCTTGCGCAGGTAGAAGTCGAAGCCGCAGGCCCGCGTCGCCACCTCCACGGCCACGCCGTGCGAGGCGCTGAGCGCCACCAGGAACGGCTGTCGACTCAACGGCGCGCCGCGGATTGCGCGCGCGGCCTCGTAGCCGTTCATGACGGGCATGTCGAGGTCCATGAAGACGATCTCGGGCTCGAACGCCGCGGCCGTCTCGACGGCCTGCTGGCCGTTGTCGGCCACCTTGGTATCGTGGCCGAGCGTCTCGAACAGCAGGCCCATCGTCTCGGTGATGTCCTTGAGGTCGTCGGCTACCAGGATCCTGGTCAATGCATTTGCTCCCTGCAAAGTCCCGGCCGCTTGCGTGGCGCGCCCGGTGACAGCCCTATCCTAACTTGGCATTTGTCCAAATGTTGTCGGGATGGGCACTCACGCAACAGCCGACGCGAGAACGCCATTTCGCGTGAAAAAATACTCACCTGGGTATTGTCGCGCAGGTGTCACGTGGCGGCGTCGTCGCCGAAGGCCGTGCGGAACGTGCCGCATTGCAGGCCCTTCTCGCTCAATGCACGCACCAGCACCGCCTCGTCACCGTGCGTGACCACCACCCGCGAGCAGCGCGTGGCATCGACCGCGGCCAGCAGGCCGGGCCAGTCGGCGTGGTCGCTGAGGACGAACCCGCGGTCGAGGCCGGCGCGGTGGCGCGCGCCGTGCTGCTGCATCCAGCCGCTGGCGAACGATTCGCGCACGCGGACGACGCGTTGCCAGCGCCACGGCGCCTGCGCGCTGGGCGGGGCCACCACGAGCGCACCGCGCAGCGCGCGGGGGTCTTCCAGTTCTTTCCACGGCCGCGTGGGCGGCAGGCGCACGCCCTCGGCCAGGTGCGCCGCGTTGATGGCCTCGGCGGCCGGATGCACGTAGATCGGGCCCAGGCCGGCGTCGATGCCGGCCAGCACATGCTGGGTCTTGCCCAGGCTGTAGGCGCCCACCATGCTGGCCTCGCCGGCCGCGGCGTTGGACTGCCACCAGCGGTTCATGTCGTCGAACACGTCGGCGTGGCGCGGCCACCGGTAGATCGGCAGGCCGAACGTGGCCTCGGTGACGAAGCAGTCGCAGCGCACGGGCTCGAACGGCTCGCACGTGGGATTCGCGTCGCCCAGCGTCGACACGCAGTAGTCGCCCGCCAGCACCCACACCTGGCCCTCCGCCTCGATGCGCACCTGGGCCGAGCCCAGGATGTGGCCGGCCGGGTGCAGGCTCACGCGGGCCGCGCCGATGGTGACGGTCTCGCCCCACTCCAGCCCCGTCACGTCGATGCGGCCCAGCCGCGCGCGCAGCACGCCCACGCCGCGCCGGGCGGTAAGGTAGTGGCGATGGCCCGTGCGCGCGTGGTCGGAATGGGCGTGCGTGATCACCGCGCGCTCCACCTTGCGCCACGGATCGACGTAGAAGTCGCCCGCCGGGCAGTACAGGCCCTCGGGACGCCGCACGACCAGGTCAGCGATACTGGAACGCATGGAGCCGACTCCCTTCCCCACCGTGCCCGCCGGCCGCCCCGCCCTGGACGAACTCACGGCGCTGGCGCTTGGCGCCGACCCGGAGCGCACCTCGCTGCCGCGGCTCTACCTGGGCCTGAAGGGCCGCATCCCGCGCCGCACCTTCTGGCTGCACGGCGTGCTGGCGCTGCTGTTGATGGGCCTCGTGCTCAACGTCCTGCTGGTGATCGCCAACTTCGACAAGGACACCTCGGCCAAGCTCGCCAACCTGGTGTTCCTGTGGCCGCTGGTGGCCATCTCGGCCAAGCGCCAGCACGACTTCAACTTCTCGGGCTGGTGGGCGCTGATCCACTTCGTGCCCGGCGTGGGCTCGCTGTTCCTGATGCTGGTGGACGGCAGCGTGCCCGGCACCCGCGGTGTCAACCGCTTCGGCGTCGATCCGCGCGAGGCCCTGGCGCGCGCACGGATCAGTAGCGCCCATTGATGCCGGCCATGCGCAGGAACCAGTGCGCCACCATGGCCACGAAGGTCCGGCGCAGCACGGCCAGCCAACCCCTGGCGTAGGGCGGCGCCATCACCACGCTGGAGGCCGCCATCGCGATCTCCAGCTCCTGGGCGGCGCGCAGGGCGAACGGCACGTCGCACACGACGACGTTGGCCTCCAGGTTCAGCAGCAGCGACAGCGGGTCGATGTTGGAGCTGCCCAGCGTGGCCCACTCCTCGTCGACCACCGCCATCTTCGCGTGCAGGTAGGCCGGCGTGTACTCGAAGATCTGCACGCCCTTGGCGAGCAACTCCTCGTAGAGCACGCGCGCCGCCACCCCCGCGATGCGGTAGTCGATCTTGCCTTGCAGCAGCAGGCGCACCTTCACGCCGCGCTCGGCGGCCTTGATCAACGCCATGCGGAAGTGGCGATCGGGATAGAAGTACGGCGTCACCAGGTCGATGCGGTGGCGCGCGTGCTGGATCGCCTCCATGTAGACGCGCTCGATGGAGCGGCGCTGGCGCAGGTTGTCGCGCACCACGAAGGCCAGGCTCACCGGCGGCTGCGGCGCGCCCGCGTTGGTCCGGCGCGGGCGCACGATGCGCAGCCGCGTGGCCAGGCGTCGCGCGCGCGCCATGGGGGCGGCGCTGCGCACCAGGCTGGCGAGCTCGTCGCGCCACACGCGGCCCAGCATCGCACGCGTCCAGATCGCCTGCACCGACTGCTCCACCCCTGCCACGGCCCGGCCGCGCAGGCGCGTCGCGAAGTCGAGCCGCGGGGCGTCGCTCCAGCCGTGGTGCAGGTCGTTGCGGTCGGCGATCAGGTTGATGCCGCCGACGAAGGCCACCTCGCCGTCGACCACGCACAGCTTCTGGTGCAGCCGGCGCGCCTGGCCCGGCTGGAAGTAGCTCCACCACCGGTCGATGGGCCGGAACACCGCCAGCTGCACGCCCGCGGGCACCATCCATTCGCGCAGCGCGGCCAGCGTGGCCTTGGAGCCGAAGCCGTCCACCACCACGCGCACCTGCACCCCGCGCCGCGCGGCCGCGGCCAGCAGCAGCGCCAGCGTCTGGGCGACGGCATCGTCATGGAAGATGTAGGTGGCCAGCCAGATGCTGCGACGCGCCTGAGCGATAGCCGCGCCCATCGCGGGAAACAGGTCGTCCCCGCCGCGCAGCAGCTCGATGGTGTGGCCCCCCTCGAACTTCGGCTTGACGCCGAGGCTCCAGGGCGCGCGCGCATTGGCGCGCGCTTTGGCCCGCTCTTGACGCTTGGCCTTGATCGCAGGTCTCCACGAGGTGAATGAGGCCGGCACGGCCGGCGGCTTCCTGGCGCTGGGGGCGCCCGCCGTCAATTTAGCCCAAGCTCGGCCACGTACGGCAGGTGATCGGACATCCGCGCCCAGCCGCCGCCGCGCGGCACCATGGTGCCTTCGCAGCGGAAGCCGCGCATGTAGATGCGGTCCAGCGAAAAAACGGGCAGGCGCGAGGGGAACGTGGGGCGCTTTGGCACGCGCGGATCCTTGGACAGCGCCCGCGTGAGGCCGGCGGCAGCCATGGGGCTGTCGAGGCGCTCGCCCCAGTCGTTGAAGTCGCCGGCCACCAGCACCGGCTCGTCGGGCGGCAGCTCCTTGGCGATGTATTCGGCCAGCCGCTGCGCCTGGCGCATGCGGCTGGAATGCACCAGGCCGAAGTGGGCCACGAT
>JACMOG010000673.1 GCA_014378125.1 Vitreoscilla sp.
AGCAGGTTGCGCAGCGCGCGGCGCAGCAGGCGCTCCTCGCCCTTCACGCTGGCGCCGGCACCGTCGACGCTGGCGTCCACGCGGGCGCCCTCCTCCACGGCCAGCGCCAGCAGGTCGACCTGCTCCAGGGCCTCCGGCGCGGGCGCGGCCTCGAGCCTGCTGGCCAGCAGCACCTCGTCGACCAGGCCGTCGAGCTCGGCGATGTCGGTATTGATCTCGGCGCGCAGGTGCTCACGCTCGCGCTCGTCGGGCGCGGCGTCGGACAGCAGCGACGTGGCCATCTTCAGCCGGGCCAGCGGCGAGCGCAGCTCATGGCTGGCGTTGGCCAGCAGGCTCTTGTGCGAGCGCACCAGCGCCTCGATGCGCTCGGCGGCCAGGTTGAAGCTGGTGGCCAGCGTGGCCACCTCGTCGCGCCCTTCCACCGGCACCCGGCGATCGAGCGCGCCCTGGCCGAAGGCCTCGACGCCGCGCTTGAGCGTCTCCAGCCGGCGCGTGAGGCGGCGGATGAACGGGTAGGCGCCCACCGCGATGGCCAGGAAAAGCACGACCACCAGCGCCAGCAGGCTCAGGCCCGGCGAGGCGCCGCGGGGCACGCCGGGGAACAGGAACGGCGGCGGCCCGCCACGTTCGTTGGCCTGCACATGGTGCTCGGTGCCGAAGCTGCCGATGTCCTCGTCGGGCGGCACCGACGGGTCGGCGTTGGCCGGCGGCTTGAGCATGTTGGGCCGCATCACGTACAGCGAGCGGCCGTCGTCCAGCTTGATCTGGTAGATGGCGAGGTGCATCAGCTGCTTGTCGCCCTCGCGCCGGATGAACGAGTCGGAGGCCGCGATGCGGTGGCCCTGCTCGTCCTCCAGCGCCATGGGCACGCGCAGGCGCTGCGACCAGTCGCGCAAGGCCTCGGACTGCACCTCGGGCGGCGCGCTGGCCGCCGGCAGCGATCTCTGGATCAGGTCGCCCCAGGCCGCGATGCGTTCGGTGAGCGCGGCCTGGTTGCGCGCGTGCTCCTGGTCGAGGTGGCGCTGCACGAGCCAGCCCGACGCGCCGGCGAACAACGCCAGCGTGACGATCACGGTGAGCCAGATGCGCAGATAGAGCGAACGCAAGACGAACCTTCAGCGGGTTTCAAAACGAAAACAGCGCCGGCTGGGCCGACGCTGCGAACGGGACACGGAGCGCGCGGGCGTCAGGCGTCCTGTTTGCGGGCGAACAGATAACCGGAACCACGAACCGTCAGCACGCGCTTCGGGTTCTTCGCATCTTCCTCGATCACGCTGCGGATGCGCGAGATATGCACGTCGATGGAGCGGTCGAAGGCCTCCAGCGGATGGCCCTTGAGCGCGTCCATGATCTGGTCGCGGCTGAGCACGCGACCGGGGCTGCGCCCCAGGACCACCAGCAGGTCGAACTGGTGGCTGGTGAGGTCGCAGCGCACGCCGTCGAGTCGCGCCTCGTGCGCGCCAAGATCGATCTCGAGCTTGCCGAAGCGCAGCACTTCCTCGTTCACCGGCTCGGGGCTGGCGCGGCGCAGCAGCGCTTTCACGCGGGCCAGCAGCTCGCGCGGCTCGAAGGGCTTGGGCAGGTAGTCGTCGGCACCCAGCTCGAGGCCGACGATGCGGTCGGTGGGCTCGCCGCGCGCGGTGAGCATCATCAGCGGCAGGCGGCGCGTGGCCGGCTGGCCGCGCAGCTCGCGCGTGAAGTCGAGGCCGTCGCCGTCGGGCAGCATCAGATCGAGCACCAGCGCGTCGTAGGAACCGGAGGCCAGGCGCATGCGCCCATCGGCCAGCGTGCCGGCCGTGTCCACGTCGAAACCCTGGGTGCGAAGGTAGTCGCCGACCATGCGCGTGAGCCGCGCGTCGTCGTCGATCAGCAGGAGATGCGGATTGGTCATGGAGGAGTAAGCGTTCCGCGAGATGGAAGCGGCAGGGCGAACTGCCTGCGCGGACGGAGCGTAACCGATCGAGTCGAAGGATGTCATCCGGTCAGTCATTTCGCGCGGCGGAGGCCGCAAAGAGGGTGGTGGAAGCCGGCGCAGCCGCGCGGCACATCGGCGATCTGGGCCGCGATGGCCTGGCGCTGCCATCGCGTCGAGCGCGAGGCTCATCTCGACTCATCGTGCCCACTCGCGGTCAACAGCGGATTGGAGCCGCGTAAAGCTTTGTGAACACCTTGCGTCGATATGGCGAGGCAACGCGTCCGGCAAATGGCTTGCGTGGGATACGCTCCGCACATCCCCACTCCACCATTCCCCGATGGCCTGGCACGCCCGCCTGAACCTCGACTACTGCCCCGATGCCGCGACCGCCGGCACGCGCCTGGACTTCCGCCACGACGGCCCGCTGCGCGTGCTCACGAGCCGGTCCCCGGAAGGCCCCGAGGTGTGCCACACGGTGGTGGTCCACCCGCCCGGCGGCATCGTCGGCGGCGACACGCTCACCATCGACCTGGCGCTCGCCGACGGCGCGCACGCGCTGGTCACCACCCCCGGCGCCACCCGTTTCTATCGCAGCGCTGGCGCGCGCGCCGCGCAATCGATCGACGCCCGCGTGGCCGCCGGAGGCCGCCTGGAATGGCTGCCGCTGGAGACGCTCGTGCACTCCGGCGCGCACGCCGACAACCGCATGCGTTTCGACCTCGCGCCGGGCGCCGAGATGTTCGGCTGGGACTGCGTGGCGCTGGGGCTGCCGGCCGCCGACGCGCCGTTCGTGGCCGGCGACTACCGCCACGCCAGCGCGGTGGGCCCGCGCTGGCTGGAACGCGGCCGCACGTCCGCCGCCGACACCGCGCTGCTGGACGGCCCGTGCGGCTGGGCCGGCCACCGCGCGCTCGGCACGCTGTGGTTCGCCGCCGGCACGCCGCTGGACGACGCGCGCCGCGAGCAGTTGCTGGACGTGGCGCGCGAGATCGCCGGCGCGCACGCGCTGTCCGCCACCGCGGGCGCCACGGCGCCACAGCCCGACGTCGTGGCGCTGCGCGTGCTGGCGCCGCGCGTGGAGCCGATCCACGATCTCCTCGCGAGCGTGTGGCGCGCGTGGCGCCCGCTGGCGTGGGGGCGTGAGGCGTGCGTGCCGCGGGTGTGGAGAACCTGAGCGGCTGGCAGTGCCGCGATCCTTCCTTTCGATCTCGACCGCTTGGCCGGGCAGGCCTCCCACGGACGTTTTCGGCCACGACCTCGCGGCTCGGGAGGCATGCCATGGACGCATTCAGGCCACGACCTCGCAGCCCCAGCCCATTGCTATACCGACATCAGTGTCCGCACGCCATCCGACTCCATCGCCGACCCCGCGCCCTTGGCAATGACCACGCCGCGTTCCATCACGACATAGGCATCGGCCAGTTCCGCCGCGAAGTCATAGAACTGCTCCACCAGCACGATGGCCATCGTCTTGCGGTCGGCCAGCTTGCGGATCACGCGGCCGATGTCCTTGATGACCGACGGCTGGATGCCTTCGGTGGGTTCGTCCAGCAGCAGCAGGCGCGGACCCGGCGCGAGCGCGCGGGCGATGGCCAGTTGCTGCTGTTGCCCGCCGGACAGGTCGCCGCCGCGGCGGTGCTTCATCTGCGCCAGCACCGGGAACAGCTCGAACATCTCGGCCGGCACGTCGCTGCCCGCCGGCATCGACGCCAAGCCCATGCGCAGGTTGTCCATCACGGTCAGGCGGCCGAAGATCTCGCGGCCCTGCGGCACGTAGCCCACGCCGGCGCGCACGCGCTCGTACGGTGCCTTGCCCGCCAGGTCCTTGTCGTCAAGCCGGATGGTGCCGGTGCGCGTGGGCACCACGCCCATCAGGCTCTTGAGCAGCGTCGTCTTGCCTACGCCGTTGCGCCCCAGCACCACGGTGACCTCGCCCACCTTCGCCTGCAGCGCCACGTCGCGCAGGATGTGCGAGCCGCCGTAGTACTGGTTGAGTCCTTCGACGTTCAGCATCTTCTATCTCCCCAGGTACACGTCGATCACCTGCGTATTCGACTGCACCTCGGCGAGGGTCCCCTCCACCAACACGGATCCCTCATGCAGCACGGTCACCTTGCGATGGCCCTGCGTGAGCATGTCCACGAACTTCATGTCGTGCTCCACCACCACCAGCGAGTGCTTGCCCACCAGCGTGAGGAACAGCTCCGCGGTGCGCTCCGTCTCCTCGTCGGTCATGCCGGCCACCGGCTCGTCCAGCAACAGCAGCACGGGCTCCTGCGCCAGCAGCATGCCGATCTCCAGCCACTGCTTCTGGCCGTGCGACAGCAGGCCCGCGATGCGGTGCGACTCGGGCAGCAGGTGCACAAGCCGAAGGATCTCGGCGACGCGTTCGCGCTGCTCGCCCGACAGCTTGGCGAACAGCGCCGCGCGCACGCCGCGGTCGTTCTGCAGGGCGAGCTCGAGGGTCTCGAACACCGACAGTTCCTCGTACACCGTGGGCTTCTGGAACTTGCGGCAGATGCCGGCGCGCACGATCTGCGGTTCCCGCAGGCGCAGCAGGTCGATGTTGGAGCCGAAGTGCGCGTGGCCGGAATCGGGCCGGGTCTTGCCGGTGATCACGTCCATCATGGTGGTCTTGCCCGCGCCGTTGGGGCCGATGATGCAGCGCATCTCGCCCACGTCGATGGCCAGCGACAGGCTGTTGAGCGCCTTGAATCCGTCGAAGCTGACGCTGATCTCGTCGAGGTACAGCGCCACGCCGTGCGCGAAGTCGGGCGTGTGGGCGTGCATCAGGCGGCCAAAACTGGCACCACCGCCCGACGCGCTTGCCGCCTGCTGGTGGTGCCGCTCCAGGACGGCCGCACCGGCTTCTTGCAGATCCGGTGTCATGCCTTCACCTCCACGCCCTTCTCCCGTCGCAAACGATCCTTGATCCCCATGATCCCGCGGGGCAGGAACAGCGTCACCGCGATGAACAGCCCGCCCAGGAAGTACAGCCAGAATTCGGGGAACGCCTGCGTGAACCAGCTCTTGGCGCCGTTGACGAAGAACGCGCCGAGGATCGGGCCCACCAGCGTGCCGCGTCCGCCCACCGCGGCCCAGATGGCCATCTCGATGGACGCGGCCGGCGACATCTCGCTCGGGTTGATGATGCCCACCTGCGGCACGTACAGCGCGCCGGCGATGCCGCACATCACGGCCGACAGCACCCAGATCGACAGCTTGTACTTGAGCGGGTCGTAGCCGGTGAACATCACGCGGCCCTCGGCGTCGCGGATGGCCTGCAGCACGCGGCCGTACTTGCTGTTGACGATGGCGCGCCCCAGCAGGTAGAAGCCCACCAGCGTTCCGCCGGTCAGCGCGAACATCACCATGCGCGTGGACGGCAGCGCAATCGACGCGCCCAGGATG
>JACMOG010000674.1 GCA_014378125.1 Vitreoscilla sp.
ACCTGCTGGTGCAGGTGGAAGGCACGTTGTCGCGCGGCTGCAGCGCCAAGGACATCGTGCTGGCCATCATCGGCAAGATCGGCACCGCGGGCGGCACCGGGTACACCATCGAGTTCGGCGGCGCGGCCATCCGCGCGCTGTCGATGGAAGGGCGCATGACCGTGTGCAACATGGCCATCGAGGCGGGCGCGCGCGCCGGCCTGGAGGTGGTGGACGACAACACGCTGGCCTACGTGTAGGGCCGTCCGGTCTCCCCGTCCCGCGTCGAGTGGGACCAGGTCGTGGCGCAATGGCGGGGCCACAAGTCGGACGCCGGCGCGCACTTCGACCGCGTGGTGGAGATCGACGCGGCCGCCGTCCGCCCGCAGGTCACCTGGGGCACGTCGCCCGAGATGGTGCTGTCCATCGAGGATCGCGTGCCCGACCCCGAGCGCGAGAAGGACGCCGTCAAGCGCGGCGCGATGGAACGCGCGCTCACCTACATGGCGCTCGAGCCCAACAAGGCCATTGCCGACATCCGCATCGACAAGGTGTTCATCGGCTCGTGCACCAACAGCCGCATCGAGGACCTGCGCGATGCCGCGGCCGTGGTGCGCAAGGTGGGCGGCCGCATCGCCAGCAACGTGCGGCTGGCGCTGGTGGTACCGGGCTCCGGCCTCGTGAAGGAACAGGCGGAGCGCGAGGGCCTCGACGAGGTCTCCCGCGCCGCGGGTTTCGAGTGGCGCGAGCCGGGCTGTTCGATGTGCCTGGCGATGAACGCCGACCGCCTCGAGCCGGGCGAACGCTGCGCGTCCACCAGCAACCGCAACTTCGAAGGCCGGCAGGGCGCCGGCGGCCGCACGCACCTGGTGAGCCCGGCGATGGCCGCGGCGGCCGCGCTGCACGGCCACTTCGTCGACGCGCGCAAGTTCATCTGACCGGGCTCGGGAGAAACCTCATGCAAGCCTTCACGTTGCACACGGGCCTCGTGGCCCCGATGGATCGCGACAACGTCGACACCGACGCCATCATCCCGAAGCAGTTCCTCAAGTCGATCCAGCGCACCGGCTTCGGGCCGAACCTGTTCGACCAATGGCGCTACCTGGATCCGGGCGAGCCGGGCCAGGATCCGGCGTCGCGCCAGCCCAACCCCGACTTCGTGTTGAACCAGCCGCGCTACCAGGGTGCGTCGGTGCTCCTGGCGCGCAGCAACTTCGGCTGCGGCTCCAGCCGCGAGCACGCGCCGTGGGCGCTCGACCAGTACGGTTTCCGCGCCATCATCGCGCCGAGCTACGCCGACATCTTCTTCACCAACTGCTTCAAGAGCGGGCTGCTGCCCATCGTGCTGCCGGAGTCGGTGGTGGCACAGCTGTTCGACGAGGTCGCCGCATTCCCCGGCTATCGACTCAGCGTCGACCTGCCACGGCAGGTGGTGGCCAGGCCGGACGGCACCGAGATCCCGTTCGACGTGCAGCCGTTCCGCAAGTACTGCCTCGTCAACGGCTTCGACGACACCGGCCTCACGCTGCGGCACGCCGACAAGATCCGCAGCTACGAGGCCGAGCGCCTCGCAAAGATGCCCTGGCTCGGGAATCGGTTGACCCCCTCGCTCCTCCCGTCGCTGCCCCCCGAGGGGGAGCTCGGTTCGACTCGGATGTGATCCTCGCTTCCCGAGACTGGTTGACCCCCTCGCTCCTCCCGTCGCTGCCCCCCGAG
>JACMOG010000675.1 GCA_014378125.1 Vitreoscilla sp.
GAGGAGCCGCTGGCCGACTCCGTGCGCACCGCGCTGAGCGCCGCCATCGCCCAGAGCGCGCCGCCGCCCGAGCTGCGCTTCGACAACATCGACCAGCGTCTGGCCTACCTGCGCTGGCTGGGCGCCATGAGCGAGCGCCTCAAGAAGAACAAGAGCGAGGGCCACGAGCGCATCGAGTTCCTGCAGACCGTCTGGTACGAGAGCCGGCGCGCCGGCCTCGAGCCCGCGCTGGTGCTGGGCCTGGTGCAGGTGGAGAGCGGATTCCGCAAGTACGCCATCAGCAGCGTGGGCGCGCGCGGCTACATGCAGGTGATGCCGTTCTGGTCGCGCCAGATCGGCGACGGCGACGCGGCCCGGCTGTTCGTGATGCAGCTCAACCTGCGCTTCGGCTGCGTGATCCTGCGCCACTACCTCGACGTGGAGAAGGGCGACCTGTTCATGGCGCTGGGCCGCTACAACGGCAGCCGCGGGCAGGCGGCGTATCCCGACATGGTGATGGGCTCGCGCAAGCGGTGGGAGTGGGCCGACCCGAGGGCGGCAACCTCGGCCGCGTTGCGCTGAATCGAGGGGTCTGGCTCCGTTCGGGGCCAGACCCCTGTCTTTACTACAGGCCGTTCCAGCGCCGCGGCGCGGCGCCGTCCACGCCCAGCATCTCGATGACGCGTTCCACCGTGTCGTCCACCA
Organism: Vitreoscilla sp.; assembly: GCA_014378125.1. The sequence continues at coordinate 685 of JACMOG010000675.1, forward strand.
TCTCGGCGATGGTCTGCGGCTTGTTGTAGAACGCCGGCAGCGGCGGGAACACGACTCCGCCCATCTCGGTGACGGCGGTCATGTTGCGCAGGTGGGCCAGGTTGAACGGGGTCTCGCGCACCATCAGCACCAGCCGGCGGCGTTCCTTGAGCATGACGTCGGCCGCGCGAGTGAGCAGGTTGTCGCCGAAGCCGTGGGCGATGGCGGCCAGCGACTTCATGGTGCAGGGCGCCACCACCATCGCCCGGGCGCCGAAGCTGCCGCTGGCGATGCAGGCGCCGATGTCGCCCACGGGCCAGGCGTGCGTGGCCTTGGCCACCAGCGCGTCGCGCGACAGCCCCAGCTCGTGGTGCACGTTGATGACGCCCGAGGGCGTGACGACCAGGTGGGTCTCGGCGCCCAGCTCGCCCAGGCGCTCCAGCAGCCGCACGCCGTACGCGGCGCCCGACGCGCCGGTGATGCCGACGATGACCTGGGGCAAGGAACTCAAGCGGCCAGCAGCGGCTGCAGCTCGCCCGCCTCGTACATCTCAATGAGGATGTCCGAGCCGCCGACGAACTCGCCGTTGACGTACAACTGCGGGATGGTGGGCCAGTTGGCGTAGTCCTTGATGCCCTGGCGCACTTCGCCGTCCTCGAGCACGTTGACCGTCTTCAGCTGGGTGACGCCGCAGGCCTTCAGGATCTGGATGGCGCGGCCGGAGAAGCCGCACTGCGGGAATTGGGCGGTTCCCTTCATGAACAACACGACCTTGTTGTTCTTGACGAGTTCATCGATGCGTTGCTGGACGTCGGACATGGCGGTGCAATTCTGGGAAGGCGCACGCGGCGCGGATCCTCCGTTTATAAGCCAAACGGCAAGGTTGCGCAGCGCAAAGGCTTAGAACGAATAGCGGACGTTGACGGCCATCAGGGGCGCCCAGCGCAGCTGGCTGGTGACGTCGTCCAGGCTGCTGGCGCTGCTGAACAGCCCGCGGCCGTGGTTCTGCTCCGCCAGGCCGAAGTCGGCGTTGAGGCTCAATTGGCTGTTGAACAAAAGGTGGCTGTAGCCCAGGCCGATGTACGGCAGGTTTTGCTGCGAATCGGGACGGGCCTCGTAGAGCGTCATGGGCTGGGCCAGTCCGACGACGCCGGTGCTGGCGCGGAAGCCCCCCACCAGGCTGCCGAGGACGGGCCCCAGGGTGCTCTGGCTCGGATCGAAGAAGTAATAGTCGCCGAAGAGGCGGATGGCATTGGCCGGCGCGCGAAAGTTTGTGAGCGCATACTCGGCCGTTGCGTGGTTGCCGTACGAGCTTTCCTGTGCCTTGAGCGTCAATCCCTCCGCCTGGACACCCATCGCCGAAGCCACCAGCGACGCCATGGCGGCGGCCTGGAGGGCGGGGCGCATGATGCGCCGTGTGGATTTCGAATGTCCCATGGTCGGCTCCCGAATCGCCCCGCAGGGCCAAAAAAACCAGACTCCAGAAAATCGATGCTACGCCTGTTGTCGTGTTGGGTATATCGGCAAACAGCAGGCCTTTTCGTGACTGATTACCTCCTGTGACCTTCTACGGACGTGGTCACGATAGCGCGCGAAAGACGCTTGCGTGCGCCGACCTTCGAGTGCATAAAGCCCCTCCGGGTCTACAAAGGCAGGAGTCGCCCGCCGGTGCAGCGCGGCCGGCCTTCGATGTCGGCGCAAGTGTGCACCGTGCCGAATCCGGCGTCCGCCAGGATGGCAGCCACCGCCGCCGCCTGCTCCCAGCCGTGCTCGAACAGCAGCCATCCGCCCTCGCGCAGGTGGCTCCGGGCGCCGGCCACGATGCGCTCGATGTCGCCCAGGCCCTCGCCGTCGGACACCAGCGCCGACAACGGCTCGTGCCGCAGGTCGGCCAGGTGCGGATCGCCGTCGACGATGTAGGGCGGATTGCTCACCACGAGGTCGAACGCCGGCGCCCCGGGCTCGCCGGCCAGCGCCGCCCACCAGTCGCCTTGCGCGAAGCGAACGTCCAGCGCCAGGCGCGTCGCGTTGGCGCGCGCCACCGCCAGCGCCTGCGCGCTGCGCTCGCCCGCCCACACCTGCGCGCGGGGGCAGGCATTCTTCAGCGCCAGCGCGATGGCGCCGCTGCCGGTGCCCAGGTCGAGCACGGCGGGCGCGGACGCTTCGCTCAATTCGCCCTGGAGCAGCGCGAGCGCCCACTCCACCAGCGTCACGGTGTCGGGCCGCGGCACCAGCACGGCAGGGTTGACGGCCAGCA
>JACMOG010000676.1 GCA_014378125.1 Vitreoscilla sp.
ACTCCTGCTCTTTAATCTCCAGCAGATTATGGAAGGTCAGCAAAGTGGGAATAGTCGCCTCGCCCACGCCGACAGTGCCGATTTCGTCGGACTCGATGAGCTTGATGTCGAGCAGCTTGCCCAGTGTTTTCGAGATCGCGGCGGCGACCATCCAGCCGGCGGTGCCGCCGCCGGCGATGACGACGCGGCGCACGGGGCGGCGGGTTGGGATGACGGATTCGGGGTTCATGGGAGCCTCATCGTTTGAAGCGGTTGAGGAGGGCCTGGCGCAGGTTGCGCGCGCCGCCTTCTGACAGCGGCGCCATCGCGCTGCGCGCGTGCGGGGGAATGTGGGCGGCGGTGTCGTCGGTGGGGCGGAACACGTAGTGGTCGAACATGTCGCGCCAGGTCTCGCGCTGGTGCGCGGGCAGGTCGCGCAGCGTGAGCAGCGCGGCCATCAGCGCCACGATGGGTGAATCGAGGTACGCGGCCGACTGGCGCCACCAGTAGTTGACCAGCACGTTGAACGGCTCCAGCGACTCCACCTGGTGCCACCACATGCTGGGGATGAACAGCGCGTCGCCGGGCTCGGGCTCGGCCACCTGCGCGTGCTCGAACGCCTGCGCGAAGCGCGGGTGGCGCGCGAGGTCGGGCTTGGCCATGTCGACCAGGCTGATGGGCTGGCCGGCGGGCGTGAGGTCGAGCGGGCCCACGTACAGGTTGGGCAACTGCTCGGGCGGGAACAGCGTGAAGCGGCGGCGGCCGGCCACCACGCAGGCGAGGTTGTCGGGCAGGTCGTAGTGCGCGGCGATGGTGGTGCGATTGCCCAGCCAGATGCTGGCGAGCGGCGCGCGGTCGCCGAAGGGCAGGTCGTTGGCGGCGCGGAACGGCGGCAGGAAACCGTCGATCTCGGTGGAGCCGACGTAGAGCGCGGGTGCCACCGCTTCGCTGGCCAGCTTCAGCAGCACGTCCAGCAACTCGTCGAACGGCGCCTTCTCGCGGCTGAAGTTCATCCCGGTGAAGGTGTCGTTGTAGAAGAAGCGGCCGTTGATCTCGGGCGGCGCCAGGAACAGGCCCGCCAGCTGGCCGCGCCACGTGCTCTTGAGATAGGCCACCGCATCGGCGGCCGAGCGGCCCCCGGCCTGCGCCATCGGCCAGTGCGACACCAGGCCGCGATGCACCCACGGCTGCGTGTCGCGCAGGCGCGCGTCGGACATCGCGTCCTCGACGCTGCCGGTGACTTCTCGGATCGGCGTCATGGCCGGATCAGGACGCGCGCGCCAGGCGCCGGTTGTAGCGCTCGATGAGGTCGCGCATGTGCGAGAGCGAGGCCACCATCATGAAGATGGCCGACAGATGACCGGCGGCGTTCAGCTCGGCCAGCGCGGCCGCGTCGAGCACGGCCAGGCGCGCCTCGTCGATGGTGAAGAAGCCCGCCAGGCGGTTCTGCGAGCCGTCCGCGGCCTCCACGTCCATCACGAAGGATTCGATCAGGGCGTGGCGCGTGAGCGCGTCGACGAAGGCGGGCAGCGCCTGCACGCCCTGGTGGATGGTGAGCAGCACCGAGTTGATGCGATCCAGGTACTCGGTGGCGCCGCCATGCGGCAGGAACACCGGCGCGCCTTCGCCCTGGCCGATGCGCGGGCTGTCGGCATCGAGATGCACCATCAGCTCGTTGTCGCCACGCCCGATCATGAACGGGCCGCGTTCGATGGCCAGCGGGATGTAGTGGGCGTCCCAGCCGCGCGCGTCGAGGAACAGGTTCTCGCCGGCGCGCAGGCCCATCAGCGCCACGGCGTGGAAGCCGCCGGCGTCGTCGGACTGCTGCAGCACGATGGGGTAGTACGCCTGGGCGCTGCGGAACTCGCTGAGGAACACCGGCGTGGACATCTGGTCGTCGCCCCAGGCGGCGCCGCGGGTGGTGATGATGCGCAGGTCGCGGTGGGTGACGTTGTCGAGAAGGGCAGGCTTCATGGAGACTCTCGGGTTCAGTGGCGCGGCAGTCCGTGCGCCTGGATGTGGGTGATCAGCGAGCGCTGCAGCGGCAGCGCCGCGAGCATGCGTCGGGCCAGGTGCGCCGTCTCGCGGAAGAAGGGTTCGGCGGCGTCGCCGATGCCGGCGTGGCGCAGCCGCGCGGACGGCTCGGGCAGGTGGCCCATGCCGTGCAGCACGTACTGGTAGCTGGCGGCGGGAAACACCTCCTCCACGCGGAAGAAGTCGGCCCGGTAGGGCGCGCGGTGGCGCCACAGCGTGAGCAGGTCGGCCAGGCGATCGGGCATCGAGGCGGCCTCGCGGTGCTCGCGCCAGTAGTCGCTGTCGTCGCGCCGGCCGAGCGCGTAGTGCAGCTTCAGGAAGTCGACCACGCGCTCCCAGCGGTAGGTGAACGCGTCGTTGAAGCGGCGTTCCACCAGCGCCATCTGGGCGCGCGTGGCGGGCATCTCGGCGCTGATCATCGAGGCGGACATCTCCACCAGCGCCAGCGCCGACGCCTCCAGCGGCTCGACGAAGCCTGCCGACAGGCCCACGGCCACGCAGTTGCGATGCCAGAAGCGTTCGCGGTAGCCCGGGTCGAACGAGATGCGCCGCGGCGCGGGCAGCGCGGACGGGCCGCCGGTGCGCCGCACGTAGGCGAACAGGTGTCCGGCGGCCTCGTCGTGCGACACGTGCGCGCTGGAGTACACGTGGCCGATGCCGCGCCGCGTGGGCAGGCCGATGTCCCAGGTCCAGCCGCACGGCTGCGCCGTGGAGAGGGTCTCGCAGGCGATGGGCGCGTCGGGCGTCGCATGGGGCACCTGCAGCGCGAGCGCGGTGTCGTTGAACAGCAGGTGCTTCTGCGAGCGCACGCCGATGCCGTAGTGCTGGCCCAGCAGCACCGACGCGAGGCCGGAGCAGTCGATGAACAGGTCGCCCTCGATGTCGCCGTTGGCGCGCGTGCGCAGGGCCGCGATGTCGCCGTTCTCGTGCGACAGCACCTCGTCGACGTCGTCGAGCACGTGGCGCACATGCAGGTTGGCCACGGCGTGCTTGCGCAGCTCGACGCCGAACTTGCCGGCGTCGAAGTGGTAGCCATAGTTGGCCACGGCGGCGTACTCGGGCGTGGCGGCCTGCTTGGGCGCGAGGCCGGCGTCGCACACGGCGGGCTGGGCGCTCACCACGTCGGCGAACGGCCGCTCGGCGTGGCGCTGCAGCCAGCCGGCCACCAGGTCGACCTCGCCGAAACCCAGCGGCAGCGTGAACGGGTGGCGGTAGCGATCGCCGGCCGCAGCGCCGGCGCCGCGCATCCAGCCGTGGAAATGCGAGCCCTGCTTGAAGGAGGCGTCGCAGTCGCGGAACAGCGTGGCCTCGGGCAGGCCGATTCGGCGCAGGGTGTCGCGCATCGACGGCCAGGTGCCTTCGCCCACGCCGATGGGCGGGGTGTTGGGGGATTCGATCAGGGTGACGGCCAGGCCGCCGGGCTCGCCCGCGTGGTGTTCGCGCGCGAGGAGGGCGGCGGTCAGCCATCCGGCCGAACCGCCCCCGAGGATCACGACGTGTCTCACGTCATCGTTCTGGCGCATCTTCATCTCCGGCCATGATGCCGGTGGGCGTGGCGTCGCGCCACCCGGCGATTCCCTGGAACCGCCGGGCGTGCCAGCCACCGATTACACGACGCTCAGAACTTGTAGCGCGCGCCCAGCAGGAAGCGGCGGCCCGTCTGGGTGATGCCTTCGAGGGCCTCGGTGGTGCGCGAGTGCGAACGGATGACGCCGTCGTCCAGGTTCAGGGCGTCCAGCGTGAACGACAGGTGCTCGTTCATGTTGTAGCCGAGCGTCATGTCCACCTGGCCGTAGGGCTCCACGTAGACCGGGTTGGCGCCCTGGCCGTCCTGGGTGGACGACAGGTACTGGCCGCGCCAGTTGTAGGCCACCCGCGCGCTCACGTGCTGGTTCTCGTAGTACGCCACCACGTTGGCCGTGTTGCTCAGCCCCTGCAGCGCGAACTGCGCGTCCGTCGAGTCGTTGTTGTAGCGCAGTCCCGAGATCACCAGCGTGTAGTTGGCCGACACGCCGAAGCCGCTGTTGCCGAACGCGTTCTGCACGTTGAACTCGAAGCCGTGCAGGCTGGCGTTGTGGGCGTTGACCGGCGTGGTGATCGCGAAGTTCGTCGTCGGGTTGCCCGGCAGGCCCTGGATCGATCCGATGGCGTTGCCCTGCGGGTCGTAGCCCGTGCGCGTGACGCCCGGCTGGCCGTTGTAGTTCGCGAAGATGTAGTTGCGGATGCAGGCCGTGTTGCCGGTGTCGCAGCCGTTGGCGATGGCCGCGTTGTAGTACGCGCCGCCCACCGGGGTGGGGATGTTGAACGGCGTGCCGTTGACGATCGCCGAGCCGATGTAGTTGCTGACGTTCTTGTGGAAAAAGCCCACCGACGCATAGCTCGACTTGCCGTAGTACCACTCGAGCGACGCGTCCAGGTTGTGCGAGCGCAGCGGCTTCAGGGCAGGGTTGCCCTGCTGGCCGGTGCCGCCGTCGGAGCGCACCGGCGCGTTGAGGGTCTGTCCGCCCTGGATCTGGTCGTAGGTCGGGCGAGCGATCGTGTCGCCGTAGCTCAGGCGCAGCTTCAGGTCATGCCGCAGGTCGGTGTCGAAGTCGATCGACGGCAGCAGGTAGTGGTAGCCGCCCTTCAGGGTGGTGAAGCCCTGGTCGGGACCGTACTGTACGTACAGCTCGTTGTTCGACGTCCAGTTCAGGCCCGAGCCCGTGATGGGCGTGGGCACCAGCGCCGACGACGTGACGTCCGTCTTCTCGTAGCGCAGGCCCGCCGACACGTTCATCGGCATGCGCCACAGTTCCCAGTCGCGGTTGTACTGGCCGTACACGCTGGTGGTGTTCTCCTTGGTGCGGATGTCGGTGGTGAACGTCGTCGGCGCCACGTAGTGGCTGGGGTTGCCCACCGAGGCGGCGATGGCGTCGACCTGCGGGAAGTTGAACGTGTACCAGTTCTCCAACATGCCCGGCGTGTTGTGGCCGCTCATCTGGCTGAAGTACTTCGACAGCGTGGTGGGATGCCACACGCTGTCGGGGTAGTCGGATGCGTGGGTGGCGCCGCCCCAGGTGCCCTGGTCGACGTTGCCGTAGGCGGTGCGGTTCTTCACGTGCGTGACGTTCAGGCCGAAGTCCACCGACGACTGTTCGCTGGCGTCCCAGCTGCCCTTCAGCTGCAGCTGGTTGATGTTCGACTTCATGTAGCTGTTGCGGAACGACGAGCCCGTGACCAGCTGGCCGGCCGCGCTCGGATCGCCCACGACGCTCATCACCGGGAAGTCGTGCGAGAAGTCGACCGTGGTGGTGCCGCGGTTGAACGTGGCGGTACCCAGGACGGCATTGGTGCCGTAGGGGCTGTCCGAGCCCGACGTGGAGTTGGACGAATGGCCGTCGGCCTCGAACTTCAGCGTGGGGCTGGCCTTCCATGCCAGGTTCAGGCCGAGAGAGCGCAGCGTGGTCTTGACGCCCGACCAGTTGCCGCCCATCGCGATGTCCTGAAGGCCAGGGCCGCCGCAATTCGTCGTGTTGGGGGCAACGCACGCGGGGAGACCGAGGGTCTCGCCATAGAACACCGGGCCCGACACCGGACCGTTGGTCCAGCTGCTCACCGACGGGCCGAAGTTGAACCACGACGACAGGTCGCTGCCCTTGGTGTGGACGGTGTTCTGTGCGAACGTGTAGTCGAGCGTGCCTGTGAGCGACTGCACCGGCTGCCATTGCAGCGTCAGCTGGCCGTTGGTGCGCTTGCGCTCGATGCCGTTGACCGAGTAGTCGATGCTTTGCGGCACCTGGTACAGGTCGGTGGGGCCCGGACGGTTGGTGATGTTCTGCGAACCCGGCGCGCCCGGCTGCGGGATGACGCCCCAGCTGGCGGCGTCGGCGCCCGTGAAGGTGTGCCAGCCGCCGGTGCTGGCGGTGTTGTGGCCGCCGTCGTGCTCCTGGAAGCTGCCGGTGAGCGACACGCCCACGGTGTGGTTGAAGAAGGTATCGCTGTAGATGCCCGAGACCTCCGGCGTCCACGCCTTGCCCTTGTCGTCGCCGGGCAGGCGTTCGTTCGACTGGTCGTGGCCGGCCTTGACGCCGATGCTCGCCACGCGCTCGTTGTGGTCCAGCGGACGCGCCGTCTTGATGTTGATGGTGGCGCCGATGCCGCCGGCCGGCTTCGAGGCCTGCGACGTCTTCCACACCTCCAGCGACGAGATCGATTCCGACGCCAGGTTGGCGAAGTCGAACGCGCGCGAGGTGGACGCGCCGGCGGCCATGATCGTGCTGGTCGGCAGCTGGCGGCCGTTCAGCAGGATCATGTTGAAGTCCTTGCCGAAGCCGCGCACCGTCACCGTGGTGCCTTCGCCGGCCTCGCGCGCGATGGACACGCCGCTGATGCGCTGCATGGCCTCGGCGAGGTTGGTGTCGGGGAACTTGCCCACGTCCTCGGCGGTGATGCCGTCGACGACACCGTGGGCGTCGCGCTTGAGCGCCATGGAAGAATCCAGGCTGGCGCGGATGCCGGTGACGGTGACGCTCTGGGTATCGGAGCGGTCAGCGGCGCTGGCGGCGGACGCCGGGCCGGGGGCCGCGCCCTGCGCGTGGGCCACCGTGACGCCGGCCAGCAGCAGTCCGCAGGCCGATGCGAGGCGGGTTCGCCGGAACGACGGCGCGTGGGGGATCTTCATTGACTTGTCTCCGATTGTTTTGGTGAGCCGAGTCGCCGGTGGGAAACCTGCGCCCAATTCATGCCCGTCGTTGATCGCGGGTTTTGAAAGCGCTTTCAGAGGCGCGTGTGACATCCCCTGAAAGCGGTTTCAAATGTAGGGCAGTTGTTCGGCATGTGCTCCAGGGAAACCCCGCATAAGGTCGTGTTTTGACTTGTCCCGGCAACGTTTCTCAACGCTTTTCGGGTTTGTCCCAGGGGAAATCGAAAGCGCTTTCAACGTCGTTCACCTGCGCGGCGGCGGCGGCGCACCCGTGGCACCGGCGCTTCGTCTAGGATGGGCCCGCCTTCCCCGCAACAGGAGTCCCCCTCGTGAGCCTGAGCACCGCCCCGCGCGCCGCGCGATCCGATCCCGCCTGGCTCGATGCCGAATACGACATGCGGGCGCGCCACCCCGAGCACGTGCAGGTAAGCGCCCGCTGGCAGACCGCGTCGACGCTGGTCCAGCGGCTCGAGTCGTGGCGCGCCGACGTGCGCTACGGCCCCGGCGAGGGCGAGACGCTGGACGTCTACCCGACGCCCGCGGCCAATGCGCCGGTGCTGGTCTTCATCCACGGGGGCTACTGGCGTTCTTCCGACAAGTCGCTGCACGCCTTTCTCGCGCCGTCGTTCACGGCCGCGGGCGCGCTGGTAGTGGTGCCCAACTACGCGCTGAGTCCCGCGGTGAGCGTGGAGCACATCGCGCTGCAGCTCACGCGCTGCCTGGCCTGGGTGCATCGCAATGCCGCCCTGTACGGCGGCGATCCGTCGCGCATCGTCGTGGCGGGGCACTCGGCCGGCGGGCACCTGGCCACGATGATGCTGTCGTGCCGCTGGAAGGACGTCGATCCGGCGTTGCCGGCGCAGCTGGTGTCGGGCGCACTGTCCATCTCGGGCCTCTACGACCTCGAGCCGCTGCGCCACGCGCCCTTCATCCAGGCCGACGTGCCGCTGACGCCGGCCTCGGTGCGGCGCCTCAGCCCGGCGTTCTTCCCGCGTCCGCGCAGGCCGCTCTACACGGCCGTCGGCGGCGACGAGACGGCGGAGTTCAAGCGGCAGTCAGCGCTGATCCGCGACCAGTGGGGGCCTTCCGGCGTGCCGGTGAGCGAGACGATTCCCAACGCCGAT
>JACMOG010000677.1 GCA_014378125.1 Vitreoscilla sp.
GGGGCGGGGGGCCCCCCCCCCGGCCTGGGGTCCCCCGGCGGTGCCGGGAGGGGGCGGGGCCCGGGGCGGGGATCGCGGGTTCGCCGGGGCCGCCGGGCGCGCACGCCGACTCGGCGCCGAAGTGGTCACCGTCGACTTCGATCCGCTGTTCGAGGTGGCCCGCCTGCTGTACGACGGCCCGTGGGTGGCCGAGCGCCACCTGGGGGCCGAGGCGCTGCTGGCCTCCGACCCCGACGCCATCGATCCGGTGGTGCGCGGCATCATGGAATCGGCCGACTGGTTCGACGGCGACGCGGTGTTCAGCGGCCGCTACAGGCTGGAGGAACTGCGCGCGCGCATCGCGCCGATGTGGATGGGCGTCGACGCGTTGATGGTGCCCACCGCCACCACGTGCCCGACGCGCGCCGCGGTGGCGCTGGAGCCCTTGGAGCGCAACGCGGAGCTGGGGCTCTACACGAACTTCGTCAACCTGCTGGGTTGGGCCGCACTGGCGCTGCCGTCGAACGTGGAGGACGGCCGACTGCCGTTCGGCGTCACCTTCATCGCGCCGGGCGGCGCCGACGCGGCGCTCGCGCGCTGGGGCCTCGACTGGGAACGCGCGGGCCCGACCACGCTGGGCGCGCGCCTGCGCGAGACGCGCGTGGCCGACCGCGTGCCGCGCGCGATGCCGCGCGCCGCGCCCGTGCTGCCGCTGGCGGTGGTGGGCGCGCACCTGCAGGACATGCCCCTGCACTGGCAGCTCGTCGAACGCGGCTGCCGCCGGGTGGCCCGCACGCGCACCGCGGCCGACTACCGCCTGTTCGCGCTGCCCGACACCACGCCGCCCAAGCCCGGCCTGGCGCGCGCCGACGCCGCGCATGCCGGCTTCGCCATCGAGGTGGAGGTCTACGAGATGCCGATGGAGGCCGTCGGCAGCTTTCTCGCGCTGATCCCGCCGCCGCTGGGCCTGGGCTCGGTGGAGCTGGCCGACGGACGTTGGGTCAAGGGCTTCATCTGCGAGCCGCACGCGCTGGTGGGCGCGCAGGACATCAGCGCCCACGGCGGCTGGCGCGCCTGGCTGGAGTCGCGATGGGCGCGCCCGTGATCGACCTGCCCGACGTCGTCGAGGACGTGACGCGCCAGTTCTGGGCCTACGAGAAGGCCTTCATGGCCAACGACGTCGAGGCACTGATCGACTTCTTCTGGAGCGACTCGCGCCTGACGCGCTACGGCATCGCGGACCGCCAGTTGGGCATCGAGCAGATGCGCGCGTTCCGCCGCGCCAGCCCCGCGCCCGACTTCACGCGGCGCATCGAGGACCTGCGCATCAGCACGTTCGGCGATGCCTCGGCCGTGGCCTGTTGTGAGTTCTTGCGCACCGACACCGCGCTGCGCGGGTTCCAGAGCCAGACGTGGATGCGGCTGGGGAATGGCGGCTGGAAGATCGTGTCCGCGCACGTCAGCATGGGCTGGCTTGCGTAGACAGCCGTCTATGATCCCCAGCGTGTCCACGTCCGAACCGCTCACTCTCGCCGACCAGGCCTATGCGCAGATCAAGCGCATGATCTTCGAGTTCGCGCTGATGCCGGGCGACAGGTTCAGCGAGAGCGAGCTCGCCCAGAGCGTGGCCGTCAGCCGCACGCCGCTGCGCCAGGCGCTGCAGCGCCTTGAGCGCGAGGGCTTCCTGCGCGTGATGCCCAAGATCGGCTGGCAGGTGGCCCCGCTCGACTTCGACGTGTTCGACGAGCTGTACGACCTGCGCGTGCTGATCGAATGCCACTCGGCGCGCCAGCTGGCCACGGCCGAGCAGCGTCCGGGCCTGGCGGCGCTGGCCGAGGTGTGGCTGGTGCCCGCGGCCGAGCGCCTGACCGACAGCGCCGAGGTGGGACAACTCGACGAGGGATTCCACGCGCAGCTGGTGGCCGCCGGCGGCAACCGCGAGATGGCGCGCGTGCACCACCAGATCACCGAGCGCATCCGCACCATCCACCGACTCGACTTCACCAAGCCGGCCCGCGTGGAGGCCACCTACGACGAGCACGCCCGCATCCTGCGCGCCATCACGCGCCGCCGCGCCGACGACGCCGTGAGCCTGCTGAAGGCGCACGTGGAGCAGAGCAAGCTGGAGGTGCGGCACATCACGCTGGAGACGCTGCACCGGGCGCGCCAGCGCGGTTGAGGCCGAGCGGTCTGGCATATCCGCCGTACCCGGCGGCGATGCCTGACCCCGAACGTGAACTGCTCCAGGGGCCGGGGTCAGGCATTGCCTGCGAAATA
>JACMOG010000678.1 GCA_014378125.1 Vitreoscilla sp.
ACAGCTGCTTGAGGATCTCCAGCTTCTGCTTCTCGCCGGCCGACAGGTCCACCGGCGTCGCGTCCAGTGCCAGCGTGAACGGCGCGGTGGCCATGAACGCGGCGAGCTCCGCCTTCGCGGCCTTCCAGTCGATCGCCAGCGGCAGGCGGCCGCGCGCCAGCAGCAGGTTCTCGGCCACGGTCATGCCCGGCACCACCGTGAAGTGCTGGTACACCATGCCGATGCCCAGGTCGCGCGCGACCGTGGGCGAGTGGATATCCTGCTCGCGCTCGTCCACCAGCACGGCGCCGTCGTCGGGCCGGTAGTAGCCCACGATGCACTTGACCAGCGTGCTCTTGCCAGCGCCGTTCTCGCCCAGCAGCGCGTGCACGGTGCCGGGCCGCACCTTCAGCGTCACGCCGTCGAGCGCGGTGAAGGCGCCGAAGCGCTTGGTCAGGTTGTAGGTGTCCAGCGTCAAGGCCGTCATCACAGCGTCCTCAGCACGTCGATGATGGCCAGCGAGTCGGACACGGCGCCGAATACCCCGCCCTGCATCTGGATCATCTTCAGCGCGGCCTCGTGGTTGCCGCGGTCGGTGGCGCCGGTGCAGTCCGACAGCAGCACGCATTCGTAGCCGCGGTCATTGGCGTCGCGCATCGTCGTGTGCACGCACACGTCGGTGGTGATGCCGGTGAAGATGATGTTGCGGACGCCGCGCAGGTGCAGCAGCAGGTCGAGGTCGGTGGCGTAGAAGCAGCCCTTGCCCGGCTTGACGATGATGGGCTCGCCCTCGATCGGGTAGAGCTCGGGGATGATGTCCCAGCCCGGTTCGCCGCGCACCAGGATGCGGCCGCACGGCCCCATGTCGCCGATGCCCGCGCCCATCTGGCGCGAGCGGAACCGCTTGTTGGGCGGCAGGTCGCAGAGATCGGGCCGGTGGCCTTCGCGCGTGTGGATCACCATCAGGCCGGCGCGGCGCGACTCCTCGAGCAGCCGCTTGATGGGCGCGATGGGCGCGCGCGTCAGCGACAGGTCGTAGCCCATCTTGTCCACGTAGCCGCCGACGCCGCAGAAGTCGGTCTGCATGTCGATGATGATCAGCGCCGTGTTGGCCGCGGTGAACGCGCCGTCGTAAGGCCAGGCATAGGGTTCGGAACGGATGGTGGGCATGGGGTGCTTTCCGTGAAGGACGTCTTCAGCGCGACACGCCGAGCTCGGCGGGCGCGCCGCGCAGCGAGCCGCGCGTGGACGAGGTGGCCACGAGGATGGCCAGCGTCAGCGCGTAGGGCACCGCGCTGAACAGGTAGTAGCCGCCGCCGGTGCCCACGCTCTGCAGCGCGGGGCCGATGGCGCCGGCGCCGCCGAACAGCAGCGCCGCGCCCAGGCAACGCCACGGCCGCCAGCGGGCGAAGATCACCAGCGCCACCGCGATCAGGCCCTGGCCGCTGGACAGCCCCTCGTTCCAGCTGCCCGGGTAGTACAGCGACAGCGATGCGCCGCCGATGCCGGCGATGAAGCCACCTGCCGTGGTGGCCGCGATGCGCACGCCGTCCACCGAGTAGCCCAGCGCCTTGGCGGCATCGCTGGAGTCGCCCGCCATCCGCACCACCAGCCCGGGTCGCGTGTTGGCGAAGCCCCAGTGCATCAGCGCGGCCAGCGCCACGCCCAGCGGGAACAGCGCGTTGATGGACAGCGCCGACTGCAGCTGCGGCGACGCGCTCCACGCGCCCAGCGCCAGCGACGGGATCTGCGCGGCCTGCGGCTGGATCAGCGGCTTGCCCAGGTAGAAGGCCAGGCCCGTGCCCAGCAGCATCAGGGCGATGCCCGTGGCGATGTCGCTGACGCGCGGCAGCGAGCACAGCACGCCGTGCAGCAGGGCCAGCAGCGCGCCGCTGAAGCCCGCGAGCAGCACGCCCAGCCACCACTGGCCCGTGAGATACGAGCCGGCGAAGCCGGACATCGCCGCGAGCACCAGCACGCCCTCCAGCCCGAGGTTGATCCGGCCGGACTTCTCCGTGAGGCACTCGCCCAGGCTCACGAACAGGAACGGCGTGCCCACGCGCACGGCGCCGCCGACGATGGCGAACATCAATGTGATCCACGCGTCGTTGTTCATGATGTCACGCGATCGCCTTGTTGCCCGTGGCGGGCTTGATGAGGGTGAAGGCCGGCCGCGTGGTCAGCAGCGGAAACAGCTTCGCGCGCAGCGCCTCGGCGCCCAGGATGCACACGAAGGCGAAGCCCTGCAGCACCAGCACCGACGCGTCGGGCAGGCCCAGGCGGCGTTGCAACAGGCTGCCGGCCGCGGCGAAGCCGCCGAACAGGATGGCCACCGGCGGGATGGCCCACGGGTTGTGGCGCGCCACGAAGCTCACCAGGATGCCGGTGTAGCCCATGCCGGCGATCACCGAGGCGTTGGCCGAGGTCTGCACCGCGGCCACCTCGATGGCGCCCGCCAGGCCCGCGCACGCGCCCCCCAGCGCGCAGGCGAGCACCACCAGGCGATTGGTGGCCAGGCCCACCAGGCTCGCGGTGCGGGCGTTGCCCCCCACCACGCGCAGCGAGAAGCCCTGTGCCGTGAAGCTGAGCCACGCGCCGAACAGCACGCACGCCGCGATGCCGATGACGAGGCCCCAGTGCACGTCGCCCAGGAAGGAATCGGGCGCGATGGCGCCGATGCGCAGCGCCTCCTCCAGCGGCCGCGTCGACGGCTTGTTGAGGCTGGCCGGATCGCGCATCGGACCTTCCACGCAGTGCTTGAACAGCGCGATGGCGATGTAGCCCAGCAGCAGGCTGGAGATGGTCTCGTTGACGCGCCGCCACTGGCGCAGCACGCCGGCGATGGCCACCCACAGCGCGGCCAGCAGCGCGCCCGAGGCCAGCACCATGGCCGAGCCGATGACGCCGCCGGGCACCGGCATGACGTACGGCAGCGCGGCGCAGCCGAGCGCACCGAGCGCCAGCGCGCCCTCCCCGCCGATGACCGTGAGCCCGGCCTGCGCCGGCAGTGCCACGGCCAGCGCGGTGAGCATCAGCGGCGCGGCGCGCTGCAGCGTGTTCTGCCACGAGAACGCGTCGCCGAAGGCGCCCTTGAACAACAGGCTCCAGACCTCCGTCGGGCTCTGCCCGCCGAACCAGCAGAACACGCCGAAGAGCAGCAACGCCGCCGCCAGCGCCGTCACGGGCAGCAGGACCGCCTCTGCGGAGGCGTGCCAATTGCGGGGCGTGTGCATCGCTCGGCTCCTGTCAGACCTTGCCGATGACGCCTTCGACCAGGTAGTTCATCCCTTCGAGCGCGACGTCGGCCTGCTTGTAGACCTTGCCCGCGGGGATGACGACCTTGCCGGTGTTGTCCTTCAGCTCGCCCTTGAAGATGTCGAACTTGTCGGCCAGCATCGCGGCGCGCACCGACTCGGCCTGCTTGCGCGCGGCCTCGCTCACGGACGGGCCGTAGGCCGAGCTCTTGACGAAGCCCTCCTTCAAGCCGCCGCGCACGAAGTTCGGGTGCGGCTTGCCCGCCTGGGCCGCGTCGATGATGCTCTTGTACGGCACGATCCAGTTCCACTCGGCGCCGGTGAGGTAGGCCTGAGGCGCCAGCTTGGCCTGGCTCGCGTGGTAGCCGCACACGAACTTGCCGCGCTTGGCCGCGGTCTCCACGATCACCTTCGGCCCGTCCACGTGCATCGTGAAGACGTCCACGCCCTGGTCGGCCAGGCTGTTGGTGGCCTCGGCCTCCTTCACGGGCATGCTCCAGTCGCCGGTGAAGATCACCGTGGTGGTGATGTCCGGATGCACCGAGCGCGCGCCCATCGCGAACGCGTTGATGTTGCGCAGCACCTGGGGGATGGGCTTGGCGGCGATGAAGCCCAGCTTCTTCGACTTGGTGGCGAAGCCGGCGACCACGCCGTTGAGGTACTGCGCCTCGTCGATGTAGCCGAAGAAGCTGCCCACGTTGGTGGGGTGCTTGCCCGCCGTCCACAGGCCGCCGCAGTGGGCGAAGCGCACGTTGGGGTTCCTGGGCGCCAGCGCCAGGATGTGCGGATCGAAGTAGCCGTACGAGGTGGGAAACAGCAGCGTCGCGCCGTCCTGCGCGATCATGCCCTGCATGGTCTTCTGCACGGCGTTCGTCTCGGGCACGTTCTCTTCTTCCACCACCTTCAGGCCGGGCATCTTCTTGACGAGCGCCACCGCGTCGGCGTGCGACTGGTTGTAGCCGTAGTCGTCGCGCGCGCCCACGTAGATGAAGCCCGCGGTGAGCGGCTTCTGCGCCAGGGCGCGGCCGCTGAGGCCCACCAGGCCCAGCGCGCCGGCGGCCTGGATCAGATCACGACGATTCCAATGTTGTTCGGACATGCGGTTCGCTCCTCTTTCAAACCCGTTGGGACGTTGCCGGACGCTCATCCGGCCTGATCACACCGATCGGTGTTCTGATCGGTATACAAGCATGTTCGGTGCCAACCACGGCGCCCCGTGCGGCGCTCGAGACCGCACAAGAGGTGTGCGCGATCGCGGTGGCATGCACGGTCGTCGGGCGCGCCATGCACGTTGGTGAACTCGGCAGGCACGTCCATTGCTGTGCTCATCAGGCTCGCAACGAATCACCACCGGAGCGCCGGAATTCGCTCGCTCGACAGGAAAAAACTTCCGAATGTGGAAGTCCACACCCTGTCAACGAGGCCCCTGGCCCCCCGCGTTACAAGCACATGGACTCGATCGATGGTCGGTCGGTGATCCACACAACTCACCAAGGAAATGACAATGAGCAAGCTCCTCGCCGCCCTGATCGCCTCCCTGTTCGCCTCCGTCGCGATGGCCCAAGCCAGCGCCCCGATGGCCACCCCCGCCGTGACCAAGGCCGAAGCCAAGGCCGACAAGGCCGACTCCAAGGCCATGAACTCGGAAGCCAAGACCGACGCCAAGGCCGACCAGAAGGTCAGCAAGGCTCAAGCCAAGGCCGACAAGAAGAAGGCCGACGCCGCCAACGACGCCATGAAGGACAAGTCGAAGGCGCAAGCCAAGGTCGACAAGGCCGACCCGGAAGACAAGGCCAAGATGGCCGCCAAGGCCGAGAAGACCTCCGCCGACGCGAACGCCGACCAGGCCAAGGCCGACGTGAAGGCCGACACCAAGGTCTCCAAGACCAAGGTCGAAGCGCACTCGGACAAGTCCAAGGCCGCCATCAAGACGGAAAAGACCAAGGCCGAAGGTGCCGCTGACGTCGACAAGGCCGCCGCCAAGAACTGAGTCTCCTCGCCGAGCCGCTCGTCGGCTCGCGGATGACCGAGAAGGCACCTCGCTTGCGAGGTGCTTTTTTCATGGTGCATCGCCGATCTGCGGGGACATCGCATGGCTCTCGGGGCGCAAGTCGGGGCGGCCAGTCGGGCGTCGAGGGACACAGCAACACCCAGGAAGGTGCCGCAGGCACCGCGGACGACGATCGCTTCGCGGTCGGCCCGCGGCTCCGGGTAGACGTCGTGCTCGTCGCTCATTGTGTTCGATCGCGAAGTGGAACAGACGATTCCATCGGGCCGGACCGCTCGAGTCGGCCATGAGCCGTCATGTCAGGTCGGCCGCTTTGCGGTAGGCTCAGCCCCATGATCTTCCTCGCTATCACCCCGAAGGGTTTGTCTGATGCATTGGCGTCCGCAGGCGAGGACGACCACGTCTGGTGTGGCCGAGACGCGGTGGCCGCTGCGCAGAGCGGCGAAATGACGAAGCGGAATGTCACGATCTTCTCGTACGCATTTACTGGGCTGAATGCGCATGAAGACCTCCAAGGCGCCGTATTGACAATGGAAGAGCACCATCGCGGGCAGAGCGTCTGGGTCGAACGGATCTCGCCCGAATAAGGCGCCTCGCCCTGTCTTTCGCCTATCGGCCAGAAGCTGCCGGTCGGGAGCGGCAGGCGCGGGCGCGCGAGGCGACGATCGACTTCGACGCGGCAAAACCCCGGGTCAACCCTGATGTCTCGGCCGAAGCACCCCTTGTGAACGGTCACGGCCCTGCTGAATCCAGCCCGCGCGAAAGCGCCGGCGCCAAGGCCAAGCCGTTCATGTCGACGCAGCGCTGTTCTCAAGCCTCGCCTGAGCGTTGATGAGGGCGTTGAAACTCCTGCGCTCCTGCCTGCATCTGATAGATTCGCTTCAGCAACGGAAACGAGGCAAAAAATGGCTGCCGATCAACTTGAACAGGCACGCAGCGCAATCGCATCGGAGATTGGACCCGATATCGGCGAGTTCACCCCCGCCGGGGAAAAGCATCTCTTCGGCTGGGACGATATGCTGCTGCTCGGCGGCGCGTTTCTCATGGCCTTCCTCACCGCCTTCGCCAAAAGCGCTGGGGAAGAGGCCGGAAAAAAGCTCGGCACCGCGCTCGTCGATTACATCGCCGAACAGATCAAGTCCTGGCGCTCAAAGTCGTCCGAGGAGCAGTCCGCCGCGCTTGAAAGTGTCGCGGCCGCAACCGCAAAGATCTCCTCCGCCACCCCGGCGCTGACGGCCGCAATCTCCCAGGCCGTCAAGGAGGCGCTCGCCTCCGCCCTCGGCCAAGAGGCCGAATCCGATATAGCAAACCGCATCGCCGCCCGCGTCCGCGATGAGGCGCTCAAGGTCATCGGCGGCGGCGCCTCAGCGTGATGGAAGCGCTGGAACGCAGGGGCCTGGCGTATGCCGCGCTGCAGAGGCTATGGGTCACGCTCGACCCGGAGTCGGCAGAGACTCGCTGGCAGCAGGAGTTTGCCTTCATGCAGCTGCCGGACGGGCTCAAGAAGCCCGGCACTTGGTACCGTCACGAGGGCGAGCCCGGACTCATCGAATCCTTTCCATCCGGCGATGCCGGAGAGTTTCACGCCGAGCTTCCTTCGGGCATGGATCCCGCCTTGGTCGTCGCCATCCAGAAGGTCGCTGGCTTTCCTTCCATCCACGACCGAATGAAGCAGATGCTGCTCGCTTCGGCAGATGTCCTCGGCGATGAAAACCTCCAGGTGAGGCTCGCTGAGATGGAACGAGCTCCGCAGCGACACGCACGCCCGTCGCATCCGGTCACTGGTCGCCGCAGATGGTTTCAATGCGCTCATTTCAGGCAGGCAGGCAATCGCCGACTACCTGGGCGAGAAGGTGCAGGCTTTCTCAGGCGTCGAGTTGCGCCGCAACCGCATTACAGGCTTGGAGGCAGCCGCGGTCCATCTGCTCCATTCCTTGTTCCGCCAGTTGGTCACGGCCGCAACGCCTTCGCCGGAGAATCTCTATCCCAAAATGTTCGACCCCACCGGCGTGCCTTCACTGCCAGAAATGGTCTCGCGCTTCATCCACGATTGCTACGCGGCCGGCATGGGAGACGCCGCAAGCCAGGCCATCGATGACATCCGCGTCGGCGGCGATGCCAGCTTGGCTGCGGCCCGCGCAATGAGCCTCGGAGACCTCGATCCCGGCGTCTATCTGGACGGCTACTATGCGGGCCTGCAGCAGGCGGCAATCCGATACCTCGCCGTCCGCTGGGGCTGGCAGAGCGTTCTGGTCTTCGCCGGGCTAAGCGAGGACGACAGGCGGCGCGCCGAAAAGCGAGTCAACGCCGTCGAAGAGAAGTTGGTTCGCTGCGAGACCGCTCTGATGTATGAGGTCAAGGACCTCGATGGTTCAAAGTATCGCGAGAAGCAGCAGGCGTCCGCGATGCCAGGGCTGCCGGCGACGAGGCGAAGGCCGACGCTGCGCTGGCAAATGTCTTCGACTCCCAGTTCTTTTACCCAATGGCCCTCAAGGACGTGATGAGCAAAGGAGCCTGACACCCTCTCTTGCATATGCTCATCCCCAAACTTCCGGAGCGCAGGTGACCAGGGTCGCCCCCGAGCAGCGGGGGCCGCGGAGAGCGAGTCGGTGCTGTTCGCTTCCCGGTAGACCGAGGTCTGCTAGCCAACGACTTCACGACGACGCCCTGGGCGCCGAGAACCGCAGCGAAGTCGTCGAGGCCGCAGGCCGAGGCGCTCGCGACAGTCGACCCGCGCAGGCCGGCCCCACCGCCTCCGCCCGCAGAGGTCGTGGCTCGTGCTCCTCGACGTCCTGACTTGCCGACTTGCCGCGCGTCACGGCAGCGAGGTGCCCGGGAGATCGGCGATGAGTCTCTTTGCGGCCATCACATACCCCACACGGTATACACATGTGTCCGTCCCCACACCTTGTTGCTCATCGGTAAAACCGCCACGCGCGCAACGGCGCGCATCGATACTGCGGGCTCGACCCTCGGCGCCAACGCCGACTCCGCATGATTGCCATGCGCCGCCCCGCAGACGCCCAGTGAACCTTTCCTCCGCGCCGCGCCGCCCTTCCCGAGTCGCCGCCGTCGCGTTGCTGGCGGCCCTGCACATCGCCGCGATATGGTCGTTCATCCACCTGGGCACCACGCGTGAACGGGCCAATGAGCGGCTGGTGCAACTCATCATGCTGGCGTTGAAGCGGCCCGCACCCGCCGAGACCGCCCTCCCCACCCGGCCGATCCAGCCGCCGCGGCCGCTCGTGGCGCCGTTGCCACCCGTCGAGGTCGAGCGGCTCTCCAGCGCGCCCGTGGCCGCGTCGCCCATCGCAACCCCGGCGCCCGGCGGCGCAGCGGCCGAAGGCACGCCCGCGCCGCCCGGCCCGGCGAAGCTGGACCTGGCGATTCCCAAGGACTTCTACGCGCACCCGCCGCCGCTGACGCCCGCCCAGGAGGCGATGCGCGATCCGCGCTCCAACCACCTGGAGCTGACGAAGCAGGAGAAGCTGGACATCGCGTTCGGCATCATCGAATGCGTGGCATGGCAGCGCGAGCCCGACGGCAGCATCTATCGCGGGCCCGGCCATTTCGCCCGCATCCAGGGCATCAATGCCAACCCGTTCACCAGGCACAAGCCCGGCACGGAAGACCGTGGCCAGGAGTGCGTCAAGTGACGCGAAGACCGCGCCCGCCCGTCATCACGGCGGGCCGGTCGCTCACTCGTCCTTCTTGACCTCGGGCGTCGCCGCGGGGGCGGCGGAAGGCGCGCTGCCGGACGCGAGGAAGTTGTCGGCACGGGCCTGGGCGTCGGCGATCGCGGCGGCGACGCCGTTGTTGCCGCGCGTTGCCGGCGCGGGTGCCGTCGCTCGCAGGGCCGGGACCGGCACGATTGCGGGGATCGCCTTCTGCGCTACCGAGGCGATGGCCGCAGGCGCCGGC
>JACMOG010000679.1 GCA_014378125.1 Vitreoscilla sp.
CAACACGCCCAGCCCTGCCAGCATCAACGCGACTAGTGCGGACCGATGTTCTTGTCCAGGAACGCGGCCGCACGGTTCCAGAAGTCGACCTTCGTGGCGAGCGTCGCCCAGCCGTGGCCTTCCTTCGGGTACACCACCCACTGCACGTCTGCACCCGGCTGCTTCATCAGCGCGTCGTGCATCTTCTCGCCGTGGACGATGGGCACGCGCCGGTCGTCGCCGCCATAGGCCATCAGCAACGGCGCGTGGACCCTGGCCGCGTTGAGGATCGGCGAGGTGGCCTTGAGTTGTTCCGCGTCGGCCACGCGATCGCCGACCAGCCGAGGCATGCCGTACGCCTTCCAGGCATCGCTCGCGTCGCTCCAGGTGGCCGTGTACAAGAGGTCGATGTCGGTCACGCCCACCCAGTCGATGCCGCAGCGGTAGACCTGCGGATCATTGATCAGGCCCATCAACACCGCATACCCTCCATAGCTCGCGCCGGCGATGCATACGCGCTTCGGATCAACCAAACCCTGACCGACCGCCCACTTGACGCCGTCCGCCAGGTCATCCTGCATGGCCAGCCCCCACTGCTTCCAGCCGGCGCGGAACAGTTTGTTGCCATACCCCATGCTGCCCCGATATTCGGGTTGGAGAACGGCATAGCCGCGCGCGGCCAGGAACTGCACCTCGGGGTTCCATTGCCATTCCTCGCCGCGCACGTTGGGGCCGCCGTGCACCAGCACCACGAGCGGCAGGTTCTTGCGCTCGACGCCCGGCGGCACCGTGAGCCAGGCCGGGATGTCCAGGCCGTCGCGGGCGGTGTAGTGCACCGGCTCCATGCCGCTCATGCGCGCCGGCGCCACCTCGGGATGCCGGTTGCCGAGGGCGACCAGCTTGTCGTGCGGCGCGTCGTACAGGTAGAAGACTTCGGGCACGCGGTCCGAGTACGACGAGACGACGAAGACGCTGGCGTTGCTCCGCGACCCCGTGGACAGGCGGTTGATCGTCTCTGGCAAGCGATCGTCCACCTTCGCCTGCACGGCCGCGATCGCGGGATCGAGCCATTTGGTGACGTCGGCATCGACGGTGTAGCGGATGCCCAGCAGCTTGCCATTGTTGGTGATGAAAGACGGCTCCAGGTCGTATCGGTCGGACTGCAGGAAGGGCTTGTCGGACACTTTTCCCGTCGCCAGGTCGAGCACGTAGAGCGAACGCACATCGTGTCCCTGGTTCGCGGTCACGAACAGGCGGTCGCCGTCCAGGTAGCGGGGACCGATCCCGTCCTGGGCGGTATAGGCGTCGAACTCGGACAGCACCGACCAGGCCCCGGTGGCCGGATCGCGCACGAAGATCCTTTCGCGGCCATTGCGGAAGGTCTCCGTCACCCGAACGTTGCCGGCGGCGTCGAACAGCCAGCCCTCCGCGCCGGGCGGCGTGTCGATGTCCGCGACAAGTCCCGTGATCGTGTTCAGGCGCTTGAGCTTGAAGTTGCCGGACCCCGCGTATCCGACCTCCTGCGGCACGGCCACGTACACGTCGTCCCCCTTCTGCAGCGGGTCGACGGTGTGCAGGTAGCGCGTGTACCAGGACAGCAGCTCGCGGTCGGTGGAGCTCTTGACGAACTTGTCGCCGTGCTGCATCACCAACTGGCGGAAATACGTGCCATCGGCGTTGACTCCGTACAAGCCCCAGGCCTCGTGCAGCTCGCCCTGCGCCGCCTGGCGATCACCCAGGGTGAAGACGACGCGGTGGTTGTTGATCCAGTCGACGTAGCGCACGTCCGTGCTCTCGAACTGCGCGAGCAGCGTCGGCTTGAGCGTCTGCACATCGAGCGCGATGAGCTTGACGCGATCCTTGGCCGTGGGCGCCAGCAGGATCGCCAGCGACTTGCCATCGGGCGACAGCTTGGCGCCCACCATCGACGGATCCTGGAAGAACGCCTCCGGGCCCGGACGTGCATCGGCGGCCAGCGCGGCGCTACAAAATAAGGCAATGACGGCCAGCACGATGCCGGCCAGCCGGCGGGCGCGATGGCCCGTGCGGACAAGATTCAAGCGACTCTCCCTGGGTGCCACGACCAGGGTGGCGCGGCACTGATGTTCATCGGATGCACGACACGGCGTCCTGATGCGGCATCTTAGACAGCGCGCGCCGATCCCCCGGGTCGGTCGCGCCGAATCTTCGAAGTTTCGCGCACGCCCGCGCGCGCGGGACCGCACAAAACGCCGTGCTCAGCCCGGCTTCACCGTGCTGCTCTTGATCAGCGCCATCGAGGTGGCGATCAGCGACGCCACCTCGCTCATGTTGCCCGGCACGATCATCGTGTTGTTGGTCTTGGCCAGCGCCTGGTAGGCATCGACGGCGCGCTCGGCCACCTTCAGCTGCACGGCCTGCCCGCCGCCCGGAGAGCGGATGGCCTCGGCGATCTTGCGGATGGCATCGGCGGTGGCGTCGGCCACCGCGATGATGGCGGCGGCCTCGCCCTGGGCCTTGTTGATGTCCGCCTGCTTCTCGCCTTCGGAGCGCGCGATGGACGCCTCGCGCTGGCCGGTGGCGATGTTGATCTGCTCCTGGCGCCGCCCTTCCGACGCGGCGATCAGCGCGCGCTTTTCGCGCTCGGCCGTGATCTGCGCCTGCATCGAGCGCAGGATCTCGGCCGGCGGCGTCAGGTCCTTGATCTCGTAGCGCAGCACCTTCACGCCCCAGTTCGACGCGGCGTCGTCGAGCGCGTTGACCACGAGCGCGTTGATCATGTCGCGCTCCTCGAAGGTCTTGTCCAGCTCCATCTTGCCGATGACGCTGCGCAGCGTGGTCTGGCAAAGCTGCGTGATGGCCACCACGTAGTTGCTGGAGCCGTAGCTGGCGCGCATGGCGTCCGTGATCTGGAAGTACAGGATGCCGTCGACCTGCAGCTGCGTGTTGTCGCGCGTGATGCAGACCTGGCTGGGCACGTCCAGCGGGATCTCCTTGAGCGAGTGCCTGTAGGCCACGTTGTCGATGAACGGGATCAGGATGTTGGCGCCGGGCGGCAGCACCGCGTGGAACTTGCCGAGGCGCTCCACCACCCACGCGTTCTGCTGCGGCACCACCTTGACGAGGCGGTACAGGAACACGATGGCGGCGATGATGAGGATGAGGGCGAGAGCTTGGTATTCCATGAGCTTGAATTCCTTGTACCGTTAGACGCGACGCAGCGCGAGTTCGTTGTGGCGCACTTCGGCGATGACGTGGGTGCCGGGGGCGCACGGTCCGTCGCCGATCCAGCGCACGTTCCAGGCCGAGCCGCGGTACGGCACGCGCGCGGTGCCGTCGGCGCTCCACCGGTCCACCTCCAGCTGCTCGCCGATATCGAGGTTGATGTCGCGGTTGGCCGCCGCGGCCACGCGTCCCGGCTGGCGCTTGCGCTTGCGATCCCACGTCAGCACGGCCGCGCCGCCCACGGCCACCGCCACCAACACCTGCGCGAAGAACGACGGCGTGGCGTAGCCGGCCAACGCGCCGAACACGCAGCCGATGGCCAGCATCAGCACGTAGAACGTGCCCGTGACAAGCTCGCCCGCCACCAGCACGCCCGCGGCGATCCACCACCAGGTCGATGCGCTCCAGTCCATATCTTGTCTCCCCTTGAAAGGCTTGTGCAGCCATTTTGTCCCGCCTGGTCGCGGGCTCGCCATGGACGCGCCCCGTATCATGCACGCATGGAATCGAATCTCGAAAATGGCGGCGACGGCGAGCCCGTGCGCGAACCCCGGCTGTGGTCGGACAACGGCTGGACGGCCAAGGTCATCAAGAACGAAAACGACGACGGCTGGGCCGTGGCCATGACGCGCGACGGCGAGCGCGAGCCCGCGCTGGTAGGCCCGTGGACGATGGGCCGCGACAAGAAGAACCCGAAGCCGCTGGACGTCAACGCGTTCAACACGCTGGTGAAGACCGCCGCGGAAGTGATCCGGCGCCACGAGCAGGCCGTGCACGCCGCCATGCACAAGCAGTTCCAGGTGGGCACCGATTCCGGCCGCGTGCTGGTCACGCTCGACATCGTGCCGGACGAGTTCGACCCGCACGCGCTGCTCGCGGCTCAGGACGAGTTCGGCGAGCAGCTGGCCCAGGTGAAGGTGCGGCCCGACTTCAAGCTGTCGATGGGCAGCGCGGCGGCGTGGGTAGAGGCGGGGTACGCCAAGCCTTGAGGGCGATCGGGGTCAGACTCCTTGGGGCCAGACCCCTGAATTTACGCAGGCCGCGGAATGCGGAACAGGTCGCGCTCCGCGCCGTCCGGCGCCATGAAGCGCTCGATCAGCTCGCCGCCCAGGCGCTTGACCAGCGCGCGGGCCTGGTCGTTGGTGTCGACCATGTAGGTCTCCACCGAGGGCCAGCCGAAGGTCTCGCACGCATAGGCCACGACGGCCTCCGAGGCCTCCTGCGCGAAGCCGCGGCTGCGGGCGCGCGGCAGCAGCCACCAGGTGAGCTCGCGGCGCCAGCCGGGGCTTTGCCAGAACCCGCACACGCCCACCAGCTCGTCGCGCTCGCGGTCGCGCATCACCCACACGCCGAATCCCTGCAGGTGCCACGAGCCCAGGTCGCTGGCCAGCCGCGTCCACGAGCCCACCGTGGACAACGGGCCGCCGTACGACGACGAAGCATCGGCGTCGGTGTAGAACGTGCGGTACAGGTCGGCGTGCTCCGCACTGGGCGGCAACAGGTCGAGGCGCTCGGTGCGCAGCGTTGGGATGTCGTAGGCCATGGCAGACAGTCTAGAGCCTGTTCGCCCCGCCTCGCCGCGGTGAAAACCACCACGGGGTTGCCCTTAGCCCTTAGCCCTCAGCCTGCGGCCGAGGCCTCTTGCAGCGCGGGCCGGGCCTGCTGGGCAGGACGCACGCGCGCCGCCGGCACCACGATGCGGAAGGTGGAGCCCCGGCCGAGCTCGCTCTGGATGTCGAGCTCGCCGCCGTGGCGCTGCACCACGTGCTTGACGATGGACAGTCCCAGGCCGGTGCCGCCGGTGTCGCGCGAACGGCTGCCGTCCACCCGGTAGAAGCGCTCGGTCAGGCGGCCGATGTGTTCGCGCGCGATGCCCGGCCCCGTATCCTTGACGTCGATCTCGGCGTTGCCGTCGGGCCGGCGCGCCCAGGTCACCGACACCGTGCCGCCGGACGGCGTGTAGCGCACCGCGTTGCTGACCAGGTTGGCGACGGCGCTGGTCCACTCGCTGTCGTTGCCGGCCAGCTCGTCGTCGGCCTGCAGATCGAAGCGGAAGGTGTGGCGGCCGGCTGACAGCCCGCGCGCCTCGCTCTCCACCTGCGCGAACAGGCGGGACACGGGCGTCCAGCGGTCGCAGGTGGGACGCGGGCTGCCCTCCAGCTTGGCCAGGGTGAGCAGGTCTTCCACCAGCGTCGTCATGCGCGAGGTCTGCTGCGTCATCAGCGCCAGCACGCGTTCGCGCTCCACTTCGGTGAGCGGCAACGACGCGATCGTCTCCACGAAGCCGGCCAGCACGGTCAGCGGCGTGCGGATCTCGTGCGACACGTTGGCCACGAAGTCGCGCCGCATGGCCTCGGTGCGCTCGCGTTCGGTGATGTCCTGCGTGAGCACCAGGCGCATGCCATCACCGTAGCGGCTCACGATGACGCTCAGCGTGGAGTCGCCGCCCGGCGTGGAGAACACCACGGGGTCGTCGAACACGCCGGCCTGCAGGTAGGCCACGAAGGTGGGCGAGCGCACGAGGTTGGTCACGCGCTGCAGGCGGTCGCGCACCGGGTCCAGCCCGAAGTGCGTGGCGGCCACGCCGTTGAGCCACTGGATCTGGTCGGCCGCGTCGAGCAGCAGCACGCCGTTGGGCGAGGCCTCGATGGCCGACATGAACTGCGCGAAGCGCTCCTGCTCCTGCACGAACGCGCGGTCGCGCTGGCGCAGCGCGCGCTCGATGCGGTACGAGGCCTCGCCCCAAAACCCGCGGTCGCGCGGCGCCTCGCGCGCCAGGTCGCCGCGAAGCCAGTTCATCAGGTGCAGCGCGCGCACGCCGTCGATGGTGGCCCAGATGGCCACAGCCAAGGCCGCGCCGACGGCCGGGCCCAACTGGCGGGCATCGGCCATGTCGCCGACGACCGCACCGATCCCCGCCCCCAGCAGCGTGAGGAAGATCACCAGCATGGCGCGGTTCAGCAGCCAGCTCATGTCGATTCTCTTTCGGGCAAGGCCAAGGCAGCCGTTCGTTTCAGGCGGAGACGGCCGGGGCCTGCTGCGTGAGGCGGTAGCCCGCGCCGCGCACCGTCTCGATCAGCGTGGCGCACTGCACCGGCGCGAGCGCCTCGCGCAGGCGCTTCACGTGGACGTCGACGGTGCGCTCCTCGATGAACACGTGGTCGCCCCATAC
>JACMOG010000680.1 GCA_014378125.1 Vitreoscilla sp.
CCCCCCACCTTGCCGGTCGAGGGGCGGGTGCAGGCGCCCCAGGCCCGACCCCCGCCGCGCGGCGACGTCGTCATCACCTCGGGCAGCGCGGCCACCGGCACCAGCGGCTTCGGCCCCGGCGCCGTGGTGGTGGGCACCGCGAAGCCCGCCGAGCCGCAGGGCCTGCGCGTGGCCAACGGCAAGGAGGGGGCGATCCAGTTCGACCGTTCCGAGACCCACACCGTCTACGACATGGCCTGGACGGCCAGCAGCAGCGCCAGCGCGAGCACCGACGCGCCGTCGCAGGTCGTGACGGGCGCGGCCTCCAGCGTGAGCGCGACGAGCGGATCGCGCTCGCGCTCGCGGTCGCACGAGGCCGAGGTGCAGAGCCACGAGGAGGTCATCCACCGCGTGGACGGGCTGCGCGTGACGCCGCACTGGACGCAGGGCGACACGCTGGAGCTCGACGTCGCGCTCACGCACGTGGGGCCCGCGGGCGTCTCGCGGAGCGCGACCGCGGGCGCGCGCGGCAGCCGTGACGTCGATTTCCACTCGACCGTGCAGGCCAGCTTCGACGAATGGTTGTCCGTGGCCAGCGTTGGCGACGGCGGCGACGAGCTGCAGATCCGCGTCTCCTGGCGCTGAGCTATCGGGTCGAACGAACGGGCCCCGCGTGACGCAAGTCACCGGCCGGGCACGATCGTGAGGCTTCAAGGCATTGACCGCCGCCGCGGCCTCGCCAATGATCGAGTGCATGCTGCAAGGCTGATTGTGAGAGGGAAGCCGCCGACGATGTCTCGCGCGGCTCGCGAGGTAAAAGCGCGTCGGCCCGGTCGGACCTCGGTCTGGCCGGGTCCGTTCGCCAACCCCCGCTCCACTGCCTGCCGAGCCGCCCGGCGAACAGCGGCAGCCTCGACGGCGTGACGTCCGGCTACGTCTACAACGGCGTGGCGCCCAGCATCGAGGCCGCGATGCCCGGCTTCGGCTACACGGACGGTGTCGTGCAGCACTGGACCGGCAGCTTCGTGAGCATCGCCAGCGGCAACGGCAGCAACCAGAGCTACAACGTGTCGTTCGGTGGCACGCCGCTGTCCGCGACCGCCTTCAACACCAACGTCGGCCGGGGCTGGAACCAGGAATCTCTCACCTTCACCGTCACCGGCGAGACCACGGGCGCGCTGACCTTCACCGGCCTCGACGGCTCGCGGCCCTTTTTTCATTTCATCGCGGCCACAGCACCCACATGCGCAGCGGTTGCTTCATGCGCCCCGCCTGCGCCTCGGCGTCGTCGCTCCATCCCCAGAAATAGTCCGCGCGCACCGGCCCGACGATGGCCGCGCCGGTGTCCTGCGCCATCACGGCGCGCTGCAGCGTGCGCGACGAGAGCGGCTCGGTGGTGTCGAGCCACACCGCGCTGCCGTACGGCACCGAGGCGGTGTCGACGGCGATGGAGCGTCCCGGGGTCAGCGGCACGCCCTGGCCGCCGCGCGGGCCCACGCGGGCGTCGGCCAGCGTCTCCTCGCGGAACCAGACCACGCGGGGGTTGGCCCAGAGCAGTTCCTGCAGGCGCTGCGGGTTGCGGCGCACCCAGTCCTTGATCGTCGGCCACGACGCCTCGGTGAGCCTGAGCTCGCCCTGGTCGACCAGGTAGCGGCCCACCGACCTGTACGGCTGCTCGTTGTTGCCGGCAAAGGCCAGGCGCACCACGCGGTCGCTGCCGTCGGGCTCGACGATGCGCAGCCGGCCCGAGCCCTGCACCTGCAGCACCAGCGCGTCGAGCGGGTCGGCCACCCAGGCGATCTCGCGGCCGCGCACGGAGGCCTGCGCGTCGGGCAGGGTGTCGATCTCCTGGCGCGTGTACGTGGGCTTGTGCGGGATGAAGCCGGCCGGTGGCCCCCACAGTGGCGTGCGGAAGGCGCCGCCGGGCTTGCGGCGCGCCTCCACCAGCGGCTCGAAGTAGCCGGTGGCCAGCCCGGTGGCATCGCCCTCGGCCGACTCGAGGCGGAACACCTCCAGGCGCTGCTCCAGCCAGCGGCGCGCGTCGGCGTCGTCGCGCGGCATGAAGCGCAGCGCCTCGCCGCACAGCGCGATCCAGCGCGGCGCGGGCACGCCGCAGCCCTGGCGCAGCGCGGGCCACAGCTCGGCGGTGCGGTCGTCGCGCCAGCCGGGCAGCTCGGCGAACGCGGCGGGCACCCAGCGCGCATGCGGGTGATCGGGCTCGCCGGCCAGTGGCGGCAAGGGCGGCAGCGGGCGCGCGGCGGGGGGCGTCGGCACGGGCGTCGGGGCCACGCCGCCGGGCATCCGCGACTCGACGGGCGCGTTGACGTGGGGGGCGTAAGACGCGCAGGCCGCCAGCGTCCCTAGAATCGACGCCTGGGCCACCACTGCGAAACGGGATCTCATGGGCTGGATTGTGTTCGAGGCGCTGCTGGCGCTGGCCGTGATGCTGGCCGTGGTGTGGTGGACGTTCCGCGGCCGGGCCGACGTCGCCGAGGAGGACGCCGACGCGCCCGGCGACGAGCACTGAAGCCGCGCAGGATCAGTGCAGCGCTTGCGCGATGGCCAGCGGGAACGACTCGATGGCCGCCTCGAAGGCCTCGGCCGCGTCGGTCATGCAGAACAGCTCGCCCCGCATGCTGCCGCGCGGCGTGTCGATGCGCGTCCAGCTGGTGTATTCGAACTGCTCGCCGGGTCGCAGCAGCGGCTGCTGCCCCACCACGCCCAGGCCGCGCACCTCTTCCACCTGGCCGCTGCCATGGGTGATCACCCAGTGGCGGCCGATGACCTGCGCGGTCACCTCGCCGGTGTTGCGGATGGTGATGGTGTACGCGAAGGCGTAGGTGTCGTCGGCGCTGGACGACTGGTCGGGCAGGAATCGCGTGGCGACGCTGCAACTGAGTTCGGGACGTGGCATCGCCGCATTTTGATGCAAAACGGGAGCCCCCTCGCTCCTCCCGTCGCTGCCCCCCGAGGGGGAGCCCGGATCGGCTCGGGTGCGACCCTCGCTTCCCGGAACGGGAGCCCCCTCGCTCCTCCCGTCGCTGCCCCCCGAGGGGGAGCCCGGATCGGCTCGGGTGCGACCCTCGCTTCCCG
>JACMOG010000006.1 GCA_014378125.1 Vitreoscilla sp.
CCGCCCAGCGGCATCACGCTGCGCTCCTGCAGCACTCGCAGCAGCCGGGCCTGCAGCGACAGCGGCATGTCGCCGATCTCGTCGAGGAACAGCGTGCCGCCGTTGGCCTGCACGATGCGTCCGCTGGCGCCCTTGCGGCGCGCGCCGGTGAACGCGCCGTCCTCGTAGCCGAACAGCTCGGCCTCGATCAGCGACTCGGGAATCGACGCGCAGTTCACGGCCACGAAGGGGTGGCGCGCGCGGTTGGAGTCCTGGTGCACGGCGCGCGCCAGCAGCTCCTTGCCGGTGCCCGTCTCGCCCAGGATCAGCAGCGGGATGTCCTTGTTCAGCACGCGCTGCACCTTGTGCACGATGGTGTCGATCTGCGCGTCGCCGGTCTTCAGGTAGTGCAGGCCCGACAGGCGGCTGGTGCGCGCCGCCTCGTCGCCCTGCGCCTCGCGCTCCGCGGGATCGATCACGTGTGGCGACCCGCCGGACGACCGCGTGGACGTCGTGACGCGGCCCGGCGCCTGCACGTCGTCCGCGCCGTCGAAGCCCGCGAGCATCGAGCGGATCGGTCCGTTGAAGCGCGCGCTCGCATGGAAGCTGCGGCCGCTGGGAATCGTCAATCGCATCGGCACCGGCAGCGGCGCGCGGAAGTGGTCTGACACCGACGCGATGGTGGTGTCGAACAGGCTCGTGAGGCTGTGCATGCGCAGCGCGGCGCTGCTCATGTCGAGCTGGTCGAGCGCGCTTCGGTTGCCGCCCAGGATGCGGCCGTCGCCGCCCACCACCACGATGCCTTCGAGCAGCGTGCCGATGAACTCGGGGCGCAGGTGGAAGTGCAGCCGCAGGCGGTTGCCGTAGTCGTCGGACAACCAATGGTTCTCGATCATGCGCGCCGACATCCGCACCAGCCCCATGGTGTGCTGGTGATAGCTGCGGTGATCGCCGGTGACGTCGAGCACCCCCAGCATGTTGCCGCGCGGATCGACGATGGGCGCGGCCGAGCAGGTGAGGAAGTTGTTGGCGTGGATGAAGTGCTCGCCCGCATGGATGAGCGTGGGCCGCTCCTCGACCA
Organism: Vitreoscilla sp.; assembly: GCA_014378125.1. The sequence goes on from JACMOG010000006.1 coordinate 1,061, forward strand.
GCGCCGTGCCGATCGCATTGGTGCCCTTGGACTGCTCGGCCCAGTTGACCCCGGGCGCAAGCGCCACCTTGCCGGCGCGGGCGAGGAACTCGTCGTCGCCGATCGAGTGCAGGATCGTGCCCTGCGCGTCGGTGAGCAGGATCATGCTCTCGGTGTTGACGATCTGCTCGAACAGCATCTCCATCACCGGCGCGGCGTGCGTGAACAGGCGCTGGTTGCGCTCGCGCGCCACGGCCAGGTCGCCGCGCACCATGGGCTCGAAGTCGGCCCGTTCGATGCGCGAGAGGCCGAGCGCCGTGCAGCGCAGATGGGAACGCTCGATGCGTTCCGCGCGGGCGGGAACGTCGTCGCCGGTCTGTGCCACGGGCGTGGACCAGGTGCCTGGGACAGCCAGGGCGTGAAGGGATGCTGACATCGTCGCTTCCTCTGTGCCTGTCGGGGATCAACCGCAGGTTGTCTCTGTCGTTGTGCCGTCCGCTGCTGCCCCGTGGCTGTCGCAGTCGTGGCGGGATTGTTCGATTCTGGTACAGCGGCGGGTCGCGAGGCGGGGGCTATCCCTGAGACCGCGCCGCACGCTGACGTGTCACTCGCCGGCCAGGAAAGGCCCTTCGCCCCGGGGCGAAGGGCAGACCGATTTCCGCGCGGCACCCCAACCCGCCTCTGCAAGCCAGGAACGATTGCAATAAGTGTTCCTGGCTGCAGCAACTCGCCGTGGCATGGCCTTTGCAGACCGGTGTGCCGAGTGTTCAACAACGAGCTTGACGGAGACCGACATGAAACGAACCCCGAACGGCGTCGCATCGCGCCGTCCACGACGGCGCCTCGCGATGCGCGCCGGCGCCGCGCTCCTGGCCCTCGGCGCCTGGGCCACGGTCGCCGCGCACGGCAACGTCACGCCGCAGCCGGTGGACACCACGGGCCTGGCCCCGCTGGGTGACGAGTGGCGCAGCGTGAACCCGTATTCGGGCAACGCCACCGCGTTGGAGATCGGCGCGTCCGGCTTCAACCAGAACTGCGCACGCTGCCACGGACTCGAGGCGATCTCGGGCGGCATCGCGCCCGACCTGCGAAAGCTGGACAACGAATGCGCCGGGATGAAGGACAAGCCGGCGCGCGAGGCCTGCCTGAAGGACAACGACGACTACATGGTGACCACCGTGCGGCACGGCCGCTCGCGCAACGGCGCCGTATACATGCCGCCGTTCGAGGGCGTGTTGAGCCAGGAGGCGATCTGGGCGATCAAGACCTACCTGGAGTCGCGCCGCGAGAAGCCCGTGGCGGACGTGCCATGACCGCCGCCACGTTCAATCGGCGCGCGCTGCTCGGCGGCCTTGGCGCCCTCGCGGCGGGAGCGCTGCCGCTCGACGCGTTCGCCGCCGGCGACGGCCTGGCCGGCGTGAAGGCGCGCGGCACGCTCACCGTGGCCGTCTACAACGACATGCCGCCCTTCAACGACAAGGGCCGCGGCATCGACGTCGACCTCGCCGCCGCGCTGGCGGAATCGCTGGGCGTCAAGCTGTCGCTGATGCCGTTCACCGCCGGCGAGGAGATGGACGACGACCTGCGCAACATGGTGTGGAAGGGCCACTACCTGGGCTACGGGCCGGCCGACGTGATGCTGCACGTGCCGGTGGAAGCGCCGCTGATGGACGCCTCGCCGCAGGTGCGCATCTTCGCGCCGTACTGGCACGACCGCGTGATGATCGCGCGCAACGTGGAGCAGTTGCCCCACCTCGAGACGCTGGCGCAGCTCAACGGCAAGAGCGTGGCCGTGCCCGGAGACACGCTGGCCAGCGTGCTGATGATCGGCGCCGACGGCGGTGCCTACCGCAGCCAGTTGACCACCACGTGGAAGAACGGCGTCGAGGCCGCCGCGGCGCTCAAGCGCGGCGAGTTCCCGGCGGCCGCCGGGCTTGACTCGGAGCTGCAGTCGGTGCTGGCGGGCGACCCGCGCTTCGTCATCAATCCATTGCCGACGGTGCACAACTCGCGTTCGGGCTGGGCCGTGGGCATGGCCGTGAAGAAGGACGCGGGCGACCTCGCCACGGCCTTGCAGGCGCGCGTGGACGAACTCGCGCGCACCGATCGCCTGAAGCAGATCTTCGCCAAGGGCAATCTCGACTGGCACGTGTTGTGAAAGCCACCGATCCCGCCGTCACGCGGCAAACCTCTTTCCTCAACGACCCAGGAGACTGACATGAACATGCTCGAACCCGGCCGCTTCGGCGCCGCCGTCAACTTCAAGAAGCGCTACGCCAACTACATCGGGGGCGAATGGGTGCCGCCGGTCAAGGGTGAGTACTTCG
>JACMOG010000056.1 GCA_014378125.1 Vitreoscilla sp.
GCCGCCGCGGCCAGGGCCGCGTCCACCTCCTCGTTGGTGCGCGCGGACGGCGTGCCGGCCGCCGGCGGCGCGATCGCGGTCTCCTGCTGCGCCGCCGACAGCACCCGCCCGGCCTCCGCCTTCGTCGCGATCTCCGCCGTGACGGCGGACACGCTGGCGCCGCCATGCGTGAGCCAGCCCGCCTTCCAGGCCACGCCGCCGCCGATCAGCGCGATGACCGCGCCCATTCCGGCGGCCAGCGCGAACTTGAACGGCTCACCCGACGGGGCGCGGGCACGCGCGACCTTTGGCGTGCCGGCGCCGGCGGTCCGCGCCGCGGGTGCCGCGCCGGGCGTGGCGAGCATCGGGATCACCGCCGGCTTGTCGTAGACGCCCGCGCCGCTGCTCAACGAATGCTCGTTGCGCGGCGCGGCGCCGGGGCTGCGCTCGGTGCGCGGGGCCTGGCGCGCCTCGTGGAGGAAGCGCGCCTGCGCGCCGCTGCGGGTCTTGATGGGCGTCTGGGCGATGGACGGGCCGGGAAAGGCGCGCACGTCCTGGAACGCCATGCCGGGGTTGAACCCGGCGCCGACGAGATTGCGCGGCGCGCCGCCGTGCGGCACGTCGGCCTGCGGCGCACGCACCGACTGGTCGAGCGAGGCGTATTCAGTACGCACCCAGTTGGCCGGGTCGATGTCGCCCTCCGCATCGCCCTCGCCAGCCGCGCCCTCGGCGGCGAGCTGCGAATCGGTGAACGAGGCCCGGGCCAGCGCGCGGGTGGCGGCCAGCGCCGCGGAGGCGCGTTGGGAGCGTTCGATCTCGCGTTCGATCGGCGAATGGGCCTTCGCGGCGGCGGGAGCCACATGCTGGGGGAACTCGGGAAGCGACCGGTCGGCGGAAGGCGCCGACGGGACGTCGCCCCGGTCAGAGTCCGCGAGGGACCGCTGCAGAGGTTCTGGATGGCTCATGACATTGCTCGGGAATCAACCGGCCGCAGGTTCGGTTCGAGCAGAACGACTCGCCGGCAAAGTCCCGACGCCAACACCGCTCCCCTTGTGTTCTCCACCGCGCGACTATCCGGTGGGAAATTGTTCTTTGGGCAAATTCTCCATGGAAACGTCGCGTTGGCAACAGATATTTACACCGCCCGCCGCATAAAACACCGTTGCACGCATCTGCCTTGCCGCTCCCGGACACGATGCTAAACTGCGCGCTTGTCAGGAGAGAGTCGAATCCCGCGTGTCGTGCGCTGGTGTCGGCCGCCGAAGGCGCAGGGGCCCGAAAAGCCCCGAACGCTCAGGCAAAAGGACTGACGAGACGCCCGTCGACCACGGGCGTTCCTCACTGGAGAGAGGCGATGCGGCCGGGGTCGAGAGACCACGGCGAGATCGTCCACCGAAGGGGCAAGCGGCGCCGCACACCGGCGCTGCCAATCTCTCAGGTAAAGCGGACAGCGAGGGCATCCACCCGCCCTATAACAGGGGCGGCCCGACTGCCCTCGAAGGATTTTTCCCATGTCCGCCGACACCTCTGCCGCCCCGCTGCTCCACACCCCCCTGCACGCCCTGCACCTCGAACTCGGCGCCCGCATGGTGCCGTTCGCCGGCTACGCCATGCCGGTGCAGTACCCGGCGGGCATCCTGGCCGAGCACCGCCAGTGCCGCCACGAGGCCGCGCTGTTCGACGTGTCGCACATGGGCCAGCTGCTGCTCGAGGGCCCCGCCGCCGCCGCCGCGCTCGAGACGCTGGTGCCCGTGGACGTCATCGACCTGCCGCTCGGCAAGCAGCGCTACGCGCTCTTCACCAACGCCCAGGGCGGCCTGCTCGACGACCTGATGATCACGCACCGCGAGGACGGCCTGTTCGTCATCGTCAACGCCGGATGCAAGGACGCCGACCTGCAACACCTGCGCGACCACATCGGCCAGCGCTGCGAGATCGTCACGATGTTCGACCGCGCGCTGCTGGCGCTGCAGGGCCCGATGGCCGTGCACGCGATCGCGCGCCTGTCGCCCGGCATCGAGAAGCTCACGTTCATGACCGGCGGCTTCTTCGACGTGGCGGGCATCGCCTGCTACGTCACGCGCTCGGGCTACACCGGCGAGGACGGCTTCGAGCTCCCCGTGCCCACCGCCGACGCCGACACGCTGGCCCGCACGCTGCTGGCCCAGCCCGAGGTCAAGCCCGTGGGCCTGGGCGCGCGCGACTCGCTGCGCCTCGAGGCCGGCCTGTGCCTGTACGGCCACGACATCGGCACCACCACCACGCCGGTCGAGGCCGCGCTCACCTGGGCCATCCAGAAGGGGCGCCGCCCGGGCGGGGCGGGCGAAGGCGGCTACCCCGGCGCGGACGTCATCGGCAAGCAGCTCACCGTGGGCGCCATGAGCAAGCGCGTGGGCCTCGTCGGCCTCGAGCGAGCGCCGGTGCGCGAGGGCACCGTGATCGTCGACGCGCACGGCAGCAAGCTGGGCGTGGTCACCAGCGGCACGCTGGCGCCCACCGTCAACCAGCCGGTGGCCATGGCCTACCTGCCCGTCGACCACGCGGTAATCGCCCACGAGGTGTACGCCGAGGTGCGCGGCAAGCGCCTGCCGATGCGCGTGGCCCCCATGCCTTTCACGCCCAACCGCTACTACCGCGGCTGAGCCCATTTGCAGTCCCCTTCCTTTTTCCTCCCAGCCCACTCTCCCAGGAGCCTCGCATGACGACCAAGTTCACGACCGACCACGAATGGATCAACATCGAAGACCATGACGCCGCCGTCGTGGGCATCACGTTGCACGCGCAGGACGCGCTGGGCGACGTCGTGTTCGTCGACCTGCCCACCGTGGGCCGCACGTTCGCCAAGGGCGAGATCTCGGGCGTCGTCGAGTCGGTGAAGGCCGCCGCCGACATCTACATGCCGGTGTCCGGCGAGGTCGTCGAGATCAACGAGAAGCTGCGCGACGAGCCGGCGCTGGCCAACACCGACCCGCTGGGCGAAGGCTGGTTCTTCAAGGTGAAGATCTCCAACATGGCCGAGTTCGACGAGCTGATGGACGGCCCCGGCTACGACGCGCTGCTGAAGACGCTCTGATCGCCCCGCTGTCCTGCCCCCGCCTTCGCTGACCCCCCTGCCTGGAACCTTCTTCATGTCGCTGACCGCCCCGACCCCGCTGGCCGAACTCGAGAACGCCACCGAATTCGTCGCTCGCCACATCGGCCCCGACGCCGCCGACGAGGCCCGCATGCTGACGGCGATCGGCGCCGCCTCGCGCGAGGCGCTCGTGTCGGCGCTGGTGCCGAAGAACATCGTGCGCGGCCAGGCGATGGCGATCCCCGACGCGATCACCGAGATCCAGGCGTTGGCCGAACTCAAGGCGCTGGCGTCGAGGAACAAGGTGCTCAAGAGCTTCATCGGCCAGGGCTACCACGGCACGATCACGCCGGGCGTCATCCTGCGCAACATCCTCGAGAACCCGGCCTGGTACACGGCTTACACGCCCTACCAGGCCGAGATCTCGCAGGGCCGCATGGAGGCGCTGCTGAACTTCCAGACCATGGTCACCGACCTCACGGGCATGGCCATCGCCAACGCCTCGATGCTGGACGAGGCCACGGCCGCCGCCGAGGCGATGACGCTGGCGCAGCGCATGGGCAGAAGCAAGAGCAAGGCGTTCTTCGTGGCCGACGACGTGCTGCCGCAGACGCTGGAAGTGGTGCGCACCCGCGCGCTGCCGCTGGACATCGAGGTGATCACCGGCCCCGCCGCGCAGGCCGCCGACAAGGACTGCTTCGCGGCCCTGTTCCAGTACCCCGGCGTCAACGGCCAGGTGCACGTGCTCAAGCCGGTGGTGGACGCCGTGCATGCGCGCGGCGGCCTCGTCGTGGTCGCCGCCGACCTGCTCGCGCTGACGCTGCTGCAGGCCCCGGCCGAGTTCGGCGCCGACATCGCCTGCGGCAACACGCAGCGCTTCGGCATGCCCATGGGCTGCGGCGGCCCCCACGCCGCCTACCTGGCCACGCAGGACGCGCTCAAGCGTCCGCTGCCGGGCCGGCTGGTGGGCGTCAGCGTCGACTCGCACGGCGCGCCGGCCTACCGCCTGGCGCTGCAGACGCGCGAGCAGCACATCCGCCGCGAGAAGGCCACCTCCAACATCTGCACGGCGCAGGTGTTGCCGGCGGTCATCGCCAGCATGTACGTGGTCTATCACGGCCCCGAGGGACTGCGCCGCATCGCGCGCCGCGTGGCCACGCTCACGGCCATCTTCGCGTCAGGCCTCGTCCAGCGCGGCATCGAGGTCGTCAATGCGCACGCGTTCGACACGCTCGAACTGGTCACCGGTGCGCCCACCGATGGCGTGCTCGCGGGCGCCGTGGCCGCGGGCATGAACCTGCGGCGCGCCAGCGCGACCACCGTCTCCGTCAGCTTCGACGAGACCACCACGCGCGCCTGCGTCGCGACGCTGTGGGGCATCTTCACGCCCGGCCAGGCGACGCCGTCGTTCGACGACTACGCGCAAGGCGTGGCGCTGCGCCTGCCGGCCGAGCTGGTGCGCACGAGCGCGTTCCTCACGCACCCCGTGTTCAACACGCATCACAGCGAGACCGAGATGCTGCGCTACATCCGCCGCCTGTCCGACAAGGACCTGGCGCTGGACCGCAGCATGATCCCGCTGGGCTCGTGCACGATGAAGCTCAACGCCACCAGCGAGATGATTCCCATCACGTGGCCCGAGTTCGCCCACGTGCACCCGTTCGCGCCGGCCGACCAGCTCGAAGGCTACCGGCTGCTCGACGAGCAGCTGTGCAAGTGGCTCGAGCAGGCCACCGGCTACGCGGGCATCAGCCTGCAGCCCAACGCCGGCTCGCAAGGCGAGTACGCCGGCCTGCTGGTGATCCGCGCCTGGCACGCGTCGCGCGGCGAGGGCGCGCGCGACATCTGCCTGATCCCCGAATCCGCCCACGGCACCAATCCGGCGTCCGCGCAGATGGTGGGCCTGAAGGTGGTCGTGGTGAAGTGCACGCCGGACGGCAGCGTCGACATGGCCGACCTCGAGGCCAAGTGCGTCGTGCACAAGGACGGCCTGGCCGCGATGATGATCACCTACCCGTCCACGTACGGCGTGTTCGAGCCGGGTGTCAAGGCGCTGTGCGCGCTGGTTCACCAGTACGGCGGCCGCGTGTACGTGGACGGCGCCAACATGAACGCGATGGTGGGTGTGGCCGCGCCGGGCGAGTTCGGCGGCGACGTGGGCCACCTGAACCTGCA
>JACMOG010000681.1 GCA_014378125.1 Vitreoscilla sp.
GGAACTGGTGCGGCGCGGGCAAACCGAGCGGCTGCCCCAGATCCTCGAAACCATCGAGGAGCGCACGCGGCACCTGGAGCGCTTCATCCTTGGCTACGCCCGATTCGCCAAGCTGCCGGCGCCGCAGGTCCAGGAGGTGGACTGGCCGGCGTTCCTAGCGCAGCTGCAGGCGCACGCGCGCTTCGAGCTCGACGGGCCGCAGCCCGCGGAAACGGCGCGCTTCGACGCCGCGCAGATGGAGCAGGCGCTGCTGAACCTGCTGAAGAATGCCCACGAGTCGGGCAGCGCGCCGGAGGCCGTGACACTCGCGTGCCGGGCGTCGCGTGGCGAGCTGGTGCTGGTGGTGTCGGATCGCGGGCCCGGCATGAGCGAGACCGTGCTGGCGCAGGCCCTGCTGCCGTTCTACTCGACCAAGCGGGCCGGCACGGGCCTGGGCCTGGCGCTGGCGCGCGAGATCGTGGAGGCCCACGGCGGGCGCATCGCGCTGGTGAATCGGCGTGGCGGCGGGCTGCGCGTGACCTTGTCGCTGCCGCAATAGTCGGGGGGCCCCCCATCGCGGCGTCGATTCGACGCGATGGGCCGCGTTTGTCCTCACACGCGCGGAGGCAAATTCATTACCATCCAGACACATGCCTCTCGACGAAATCATGGCCCTCGTCGGCGTCGCCGTGCAAGGGACGCTGGCTTTGCTGATGCTGGTGGTCTGGCGCTCGCTGAAGGCGCGCTGGACGCTGCTGCTTTCCGCGGGATTCTTCGCCATCACCGCGCAGTATTGCTGCGTCGCGGTGGGCCACTACACCACCGGAGCGGCGCTGTCCGCGCCGCCGGCGGCCATCAACGCGGTGTTCGGGCTGCTCGCCCACGGCCTCATCACCTGGGGCCTCATCGACTACGTCGACCTGCCCGCGGCCTGGAGCCGGCGTTTGCGCCAGGGCACGCTGATGGTGTTCGGCGTGGCGCTGATCGCGCTGGCCTGCGGGGGGCTCACGCGCGGCGAGACCATCGGCATCATCGTGGCGTTCATGTGTGGCTGGGCCGTGCTGTTCGGCTGGGCGCAGCGGCGCGAGCCGCGTGCGGGCCACGGCATCGTGATGCTGGCGGCGCTGGTGTACCCGGCGGCGATGCTGGCCGCGTTCAACGGCTGGTTCAGCCTGGCGGGCGCGGGCATCTCGCTGATCGTGCCGCACGCGGTGCTGGGCATGACCATCCTCACCACCGGCCTGGTGCGCGCGCAGGCGAGCAGCGCGCGCGAGCTGGCCGCCCGCCACGAGGTCCAGGCCGAGCTGGAGCGCACCAACCAGTCGCTGGAGCTGCGCGTGGCGCTGCGCACCGCCCAACTGCGCGAAACCATCGCGGGCCTGGAGAGCTTCAACCGCAGCGTGTCGCACGACCTGCGCGGGCCGCTGGGCGGCATCACGGGCGTGTCGCGCATGGCGCGCGAGGCGCTGGGCCGCGGCGACCTCACGGCCGCCGATCGCCTGCTGGCCGCCATCGCGCGCCAGTCCGAGAGCTCCACCGACCTCGTCACGTCGCTGCTGCAGCTGGCACGATCGGCCGAGGGCGCCGTCGAGCGCCGCACCGTGCACACCGACGCGCTGGTGCGCGAGGTGGCCGACCTGGTGATCGGCGCCACCGCCGCCGCGCCGCAGGTGGTGGCCATCGAGGGCGAACTGCCCGACCTGCAGGCCGACCCGGCCCTTGTGCGCCAGGTGTTCGCCAACCTGCTGGCCAACGCCGTCAAGTTCAGCGCCAGCGCCGACCGCCCGCATGTCGAGGTGGGCGCCGCGCGCGAGCCGGATGGCACGGTGGTCTTCCACGTGCGCGACAACGGCATCGGCTTTGCCGAGGCCCAGGTGCGCGAACTGTTTGTGCCGTTCCGCCGCCTGCATGCCGACCGTTTCGAGGGCCACGGCATCGGCCTGACCATCGTGCGGCGCATCGTCGAACGCCACGGCGGCCGCCTGTGGGCCGAGGGGCGGCCGGGGCAGGGCGCCACCTTCTATTTCTCGTTCGAGGAACATGAACGGGTGGAATCCCCTGCCGTCGCGACCCTCGTTGTGGATAAGTGAGGGTTGAACGCTTCGCTTTGGAGTGAGGGTGGGACGCTTCGCGCGGGTGGGGTGCCCGCGCTGCGGTGCGTGCCCTCGACGTCCCGGTGCTGCGTCTCGCCAAGTACACGCCCGCCGCACCGCTGGTTCACCCAGGCGGTTGGGACAAGATACTTCCTCCAACTTTTTAGTGGGTCTGGGCAACGTCGGGCCGTCGAGGCCGCGACGTTGCCCGCGGCGTGCGCCCAGCA
>JACMOG010000682.1 GCA_014378125.1 Vitreoscilla sp.
TCCACGCTGCTGCTGACGGCCCTGCCGCCCGACACGCCGATCCCGCCGCCGCCGGCGTCGACCATCACCGATCCGGTGGCGCTGAGCGTGGCGTTCGACTCTCAGGCCCTTGCCGACAAGACGCCGTACGGCGCCGTTCCGGTCGGCACCGACGTGGCGTTCTCGCTGCGCGCCCTGCCCGGCATCGAGCAGGTGACGCTGGTGGTGGAAAAGCGCCGGCTGGAAGGCGACCAGACCATCGACGAGTACGCCGAACTGGCGCGCGTTCCGCTCGCGCGCGCGAGCGACGGCGCGCGCGACCGCTGGAACGGCCACTTCCGGTTCGACGCCGCCGCCGTGCATGGCTACTGGTTCGAGGTGAAGGTGGGCGGCAGGACGTTGGTGTTCGAGAACAACGCGACGCCCCTGTACTGGACGCGCGAGAAAGGCGTCGGCGGCATCGGCAGCGTCGCCGAGATGCCGTCGTCCGCCAGGCGCATCCGGCGCTACCGCCAGACGGTGTACGCGCCCTACGCGGTGCCCGCCTGGGCGCAGGACGCCGTCTGGTACGACATCTTCCCCGAGCGCTTTCGCAACGGCGACCGTCGCAACGACCCGAAGCCCGGCGTCGACGCCTTCCACGACCGCAGCGTGGAGTTCCACGCGAACTGGAACGCCAGGCCCTTCCGCCCGAACTCCGGCGACGGCAGCGACGACCAGTGGAGCAACGACTTCTTCGGCGGCGACCTGGCCGGCATCATCGAGAAGCTCGACTACATCCGCAGCGTCGGCGCCAACACGCTCTACATCACGCCGCTGTTCACCGCGGCCAGCAACCACAAGTACGACACCGCCGACTGGAAGCACATCGACCCGCACTTCGGCAGCGACGCCGGCTTCGCGCGCCTGTGCCGCGAGGCGGCGCGACGCGGCATCCGGGTGGTGCCCGACGCGTCGTTCAACCACTCCGGCGCCGACTCCGTCTACTTCGACCGCTACGGCACGCGGGGCGGCCACGGCGCGTTCGAGAAGGGGCGCATCAACCCCGACTCACCCTGGGCCCGCTGGTACACCTTCGACCCGGCGCAGGCCGAGCCCGACAAGCAATACAGGGGCTGGCTCGACGTGGCCGACCTCCCGGAGATCAACAAGGCCGATCCGTCGTTCCGCGACTTCGCCTACCGCGCGCCGGACTCCGTGACGAAGACCTGGCTCGCGCGCGGCGCGTCCGGCTGGCGCATGGACGTCGCACCCTGGGTGCCCGACGACTTCTGGCGCGAATGGCGCACCGAGGTCAAGCGCACGAACCCCGACGCGGTGACGGTGGCCGAGACCTGGTGGGACGCGTCCAAGTTCTTCCTCGGCGACGAATTCGACTCGGCGATGGACTACATCTTCCGCGGCGCGGTGCTGGACTACGCCAACGGCGGGGACGCCCGCCGGATGGTGGCCAACCTCGAGCACCTGCGCGAGGCCTATCCGCCGCAGAGCTTCAACGCGATGATGAACCTGCTGTCCACCCACGACACCGCGCGCGCGCTGCACGTGCTGGGCGACGTCGACGGCCAGGCCACGCCCGCGCAGGCCGCGCTCGCCAAGCGCAAGCTGCTGCTCGCGATGCTGATCCAGATGACGTACCCCGGCGCGCCGGCCATCTTCTACGGCGACGAGGTGGGCGTCACCGGCGGCCCCGACCCGATGAACCGCGGCACGTATCCCTGGGCCGACCGCGGCGGCCATCCCGACGCCGCGCTGCTGGCCCGGGTGCGCCGCCTCACGACGATGCGCCACGACTGGCCCGTGCTGCGCCCCGGCCCGCTGCTGGCGCCGCTGCACGTGGACGAGCCCGTGGTGGTGCTGGCGCGCACGCTGCCGGGCCCCGGCGCGTCGACGCGATGGGCCATCACCGCGACCAACAACGGCGACAGCGCGCAAGGCGTGGACGTGGCGCTGCCGGCCGAGGCCGGCGGCTTGCGGTGGCACAAGCTCACCACCGACGGACACGCCGAGATGACGAGCGCCACGACCCTGCGCATCGTCGTCCCGCCCCACGGCGGCGGCGTGTGGATCAACGTTCCGCCTCCCTGACCGGAGGGGCCTGGCGTCTTTTCGTATCCGAAAAGGGGCCTGGCCCCGATCGTCGACGATCAGAAGAACTTGTACGACCCGCCGAACAGCACGGTGCGGCCGTACTTCTGGTACTCGTAGACGCGATCCGGGCTGGCGCCATAGGTCTGGTACGGCGCGTCGTTGAGGTTGCTGATGGCCAGCTGCAGCGACAGATCCTTCAGCGGGCCGGTCTGGAAGGTGTAGCCCAGCTGCATGTCGACCACGCGCTCGCCCACCACGTAGCGCAGCGTGCGGTCGTTGGCGAAGTTGGCGACCTCGCCCACGAACGTCGAGCGCTGGCGCTGGCTGATGCGCGCCTCGAAGCCGTACTTCTCGTAGTAGACGGTGAGGTCGGTGACGTTCTTCGACAGGCCCGGCAGCGGGATGTTGGTGCCGATGTTGCTGCCCGGATCCTCGATCTTGATGCGGCTGCTGGTGCGGCTGCCGCTGGCGGCGATGCCGAAGCCGTCGAGCGGTTGCCACAGCATGCCCAGCGGCAGCGAGGCCGTCAGCTCGAGGCCCTGGGGCTTGCCGCCCTTGCCGTTGAAAGGCGCGGTGAACTGGCCGATGTTGGTGGTGTGCACGAGACCCGTCGTGAACTGCGAGAAGTCGTAGCTTTCGGACTGCTGGTAGATGTACGACTTCAGGTCCTTGTAGAAGAACTGGGCCGACAGGTAGGCCTTGGTGCCGAAGTACTTCTCGTAGGTCAGGTCGAAGGCGTTCGCGCGCCACGGATCGAGCTTGGGATTGCCACCGCTGCCGCCGGGGATACCGGTGTTCGTATCGATGCCGAAGTCGATCGGCACGCGCAGCTGGTCGAGGCGCGGACGCGCCATCTGGCGCGCCAGGCCCAGGCGAACGGTCTGCTGAGAGCCGAGGTCGAGGGCCAAGTTCAGCGCGGGCAGGACGTCGTTGTAGGTCTTGCCGGAAGTGATGGGGATGATGTCGAACTTCGTGTGTCCCGGGTTGGCTGGATCCGGGTACGTGTTCGTGAAGTTGGCCGACGAGGACTGGTCGGTGTGTATCACCTGCAAGCCCAGATTGCCGCGCAGCCCGAGGCCGCCGACCTGCGTGTCGATGTTCGCCTTGAAGAAGCCGCTGGTGACCTTCTCGTTGACGTCCCACGCCTTTTGTACCAGGTACGCCTGGGCGTCCTCGGAAGGCTCGAACGGCTGGAAGTACTTCGCGATCACGCCCGGCACGTTCCAGGTGGGAATGACCCCGCCGCCGGCGAAGCCGAGATTGAGCGGCGAGTACTGCAGGTCGCTGGAGATGCTGGGCGTGCCCACGGCCGTCAGGTTGGCCTCGGGCTGGCGCTTCTTCTTCTGGCGGTCGGCGTAGTTCACGCCGGCCTCGAACTCGGAGAACACGCTGGCCAGGAACGGCGCGGGCATCGACCCGCTGAGCTTGCCGGCGCTGAGCTCGTCCGACACGTGCGGCTTCTTGCCGTAGCCCTGGCCGTAGATGGTGGGGCCCAGCAGCAGCTTGGTGGGGTCGCTGTAGTCCAGCCCCGCGCTCAGCTGCGGGAAGCCGCCGCCCACGTTGTAGGTGATGGTGTCGAGCGTGTTGGTGCCGCTGGGGCCCATCTGCGTGTTGGTCTCCAGGCTCGTCTCGTCCTTGGTGGACTTCGAGTAGCTGACGTCGGCCACCAGCTTCGCGCCCTCGGCGAGCTTGAGCTGGTTGTTCACGCCGATCGCGTTGATCCTGTCCTTGCGGTCGTAGTACATGCCGCGCACCAGCGGAACGGTGTTGGCCACCGTCGCGCCCGTCAGCACGTTGTTGCCGTCGATCGTGAGGTTGCTGAAGACGTTCGTGGTCGGGTAGTTGCCGAGGTTCACCTCGAACTGGTTGGCCGTCTCCACGCGCTTGTCCGACGACGAGTACAGGTCGACCTGCGTGGACCAGCTGGCGTTGGGCTTGAACTCGAGCACGCCGATGAAGGCGTCGCGCTTGTCGTTGCCGCTGCGCGCCAGGATCTTGGCGCCGTTGGTCACGTAGGTGTGTACAGGCACCCCCGAGCGGCCGCTGCTGCCGTCTGGATTGGTATCGTCATGCCAGGGCTCGTAAGCCCCGAACTCGTGATCAAGGACGGGCGAGTCCTGGTGCGCGTAGCCGAACGCCACGCCGAGGGTGCGATCGGCGAACTGGTCGATGTAGCTGAGGCTGAAGCGGTTGCCGGTGGGACTGGTGTTGGCCACCTTGCCCAGCGAGTTGTGCTCGCCCTTGGCGGTGATGGTGACGTTGCGGCCGGGAAAGCTCAGCGGCTTGACGGTCTGCATGTCGATGGTGCCGGACAGGCCCTGGCCGATGAGGCCGGCGTCCGGGGTCTTGTAGACCACCACGCCGGCCATCAGCTCGGATGGGTACTGGTCGAACTCGACGCTGCGGTTGTCGCCCGTGGACACCTGCTCGCGTCCGTTGAGCAGCGTCGTGGACAGATCGGGCGACGTGCCGCGGATGCTGATGACCTCGGCCCGACCCTCGACCCGCTGCGCGGCCAGGCCGGGCAGTCGGGCGATGGACTCGGGAATGCTTGAATCGGGCAGCTTGCCGATGTCCTCCGCCGAGATGGCCTCGACGATGTTGTCGGAGTTCTTCTTCACCGAGATCGCGGCCTCGATGCCGCGCCGGATGCCGGTGACGACGACCTGTTGCGCGTCGGCGCCCGAGGCCGCCGCGGCAGGGGCCGGCGCGGCCGCCTGCGCATAGACCGATCCGGTCGCGACCAGGGCGACGAAGGCCCCTGCCGTGGCTTGGCCCGCAAAGGCCATGGTGGGCTTGAGGCGGAAAGCGGCCGTGGAGCGCGCGTGCGTTGTGGTGTTCACCAGTTTGTCTCCTGAGTTCTGCGGTGTGCCTGCTTCCAGGCCCCGGTAGATACAAAGTGTTTGTAGTCAAACGACCAACTTCTTCGGGAGGTCGAAAATCTGATGTATTAAAACTAGATCACCAGATTCCCGACTGAAGTTTACCGATCTTTTCTTCCTTTGCAAGAGTGTCTCTCCTGCTGAACGCTGCATTTTGGCGCGCCAGACACGGGTAGAAACACGGGGGTCGTCCCACAATCGAGCCCCCGCCTCATGGTTCACCCCATGACACGGATGTAGTTCAATTACTTAATGTCGAGAAGATTTGTAGCCGCCGTAGGCGGCCCCGCCCGGCTTCCCGCCGATGGAACCGTTTCCGTTCGGTGGGAAACACCCCGCGCAGGCCCGACAATCAGCACATGAAAGCGGAAAGCACCCCTGACGTGAAAGACAGCCCCTGGTCGCCGGCCTCAGCCTCTGAGCCCAGGCTGCTCGCCGACATCGGTGCCACCTACGCGCGCTTCTGCGTCGAGGATTCGCCGGGCCAGTTCAACCACGTCGTGGTGTTCCCGTGCGCCGACTTCGCCGGTTTCGCCGACGTGGTGCAAGCCTACCTGCGCGGCCTCGAGGGCGCGCCGCCGCGCCATGCCGCCATCGCCATCGCCAACCCGATCAACGGCGACGCGGTGCAGATGACCAACCGCGACTGGGCCTTCTCCATCGAGCGCGTGCGCCAGCAACTGGGCCTGGCCACGCTCCTGGTGGTCAACAACTTCACCGCGCTGGCCATGGCGCTGCCGGGCCTGCAGCCGGGCCAGCGCGTGCAGGTGGGCGAGGGCCAGCCCCAGGGCGACGGCGCCATCGCCTTGCTGGGCCCGGGCACGGGGCTGGGCGTGTCGGGCCTGGTACCCGCCGAGGATCGCTGGTCGACGCTGGCCACCGAAGGCGGCCACGTCAGCTTCGCGCCCAACGACGAGCGCGAGCTCAAGGTGCTGCAACACGCGTGGAAGCACCTGCCCCACGTGTCGGCCGAGCGACTCATCTCGGGGCCCGGCATCGAGCTGATCCACGAGGCGCTCACGGCCGGCACCGCGCAGGGCGGCCAGCGCCTGACCACCGCCGAGATCGTGCGGCGCGCGGTCAGCCGCACCGACACCGCCAGCGTCGATGCGATCGACTGCTTCTGCGGCATGCTGGGCAGTTTCGCGTCAAACCTCGCGCTCACGCTGGGCGCCACGGGCGGCGTCTACATGGGCGGCGGCATCGTGCCGCGCCTGGGCGAGCTGTTCGAGCGCTCTCAGTTCCGTAGCCGTTTCGAGGCCAAGGGCCGCTTCTCCGCCTGGCTCGCCAGGATCCCCACCTACGTGCTGACCGCCGACAACCCGGCCTTCCGCGGCCTGTCGCTGCTGCTGGCCGAGCACGTGCCCGACACCAGCTCCAGCAGCCCGCTGCTCGATCGCGTGCGCGCGTCGCGCGACACGCTCACGCCGGCCGAGCGCCGCGTGGCCGACGTCGTGCTGGGCAACCCGCGCTCGCTGCTCAACGACGCCATCGCCGTCATCGCGGCGCAGGCCGAGGTGAGCCAGCCCACCGTCATCCGCTTCTGCCGCTCGCTCGGCTTCGAGGGCCTGGCCGACTTCAAGCTCAAGCTCGCCTCCGGCCTCACCGGCACCATTCCCGTGCTGCGCAGCCAGGTGCGCCGCGGCGAGCCCATCGCCGACCTCAGCGCCAAGGTGCTCGACAACACCATCTCGGCCATCGTGCACTTTCGCGAGTCGCTCAACTCCGCGGCCATCGACCGGGCCATCACGCTGCTGCGCAGCGCGCGCCGCGTGGAGATCTTCGCCTGCGGCAACTCCGCGGTCGTGGCGCTCGACGCGCAGCACAAGCTGCTGCGCTTCCGCATCCCGGCCATCGCGCAGACCGACACCTCGCTGCAAAGCCTGGCCGCCGAGATGCTGGCGCCCGGCGACGTGGCCGTCTTCATCTCCAGCTCGGGCCAGACCGCCGAGCTCGTGCGCGCCGCCGGCATCGCCATCGAGCGCGGCGCCAGCGTGATCGCCATCACCGCCAGCCAGTCGCGCATGGCGCGCCTGGCCACGGTATGCATCGGACTCGACCACGCCGAAGACAGCTCCACCTTCCTGTCGATGGTGGCGCGCATCCTGCAGCTGCTGGTGGTGGACATCATGTCCGTGGGCCTGGCCGTGCAGCGCGAGCAGAACCCCACCCGCGCCGACGCGGGCATCGACACGCAGAACCGCAACGCGCCGGCGCCGGGCGTGCGCATCTCGCACCTGAACTGACACGAGGGGTCTGGCTCCGCAGGTGCCAGACCCCCTTCCGTCAGTGCGACGTGGGCACGTCCCGCACGCAATCCA
>JACMOG010000683.1 GCA_014378125.1 Vitreoscilla sp.
CGCTCGTTCAAGCAGCACGGCTTCAGGGACGTGGTGTTCGTGGGCGACCACGGCGGCTACCAGGCCGACCTGGTGCACGTGAAGGACAAGCTCAATCGCGAGTGGTCGAAGGATCCCGCCTGCCGCGTGCACGCGCCGCTGGAGTACTACCGCATCACGCAGACGGCCTACGTGGCCGCGCTCAAGGCCCACGGCGTCACGGACGCCGAGATGGGTTCGCACGCCGGCCTGGCCGACACCGCCCTCTCGCTGGCCATCGACCCGGCGCTGGTGGTGCAGGACAAGCTGGCCGGCCCGTATCCCGCCGGCGTCACCGGCAACCCGAAGCGCGCCACCGCCGAACTGGGCGAGCTGGGCACGACGCTGGTGGTGCAGGCCACCGTCGCCGCGATCCGCAAGGAAACGCAGGCTCCCCGTTGATGACCGCCGCAGACTGACCCGATGCCCGTCGCCGTCGACTACCCGATGCTGCCGCTGCTGGACATGACGCTCTTCCCGGGGAGCGAGACGTCGCTGTTCGTGGGTCGGGCGCTGTCGCGCGCGTCGGTGGAGGCGGCAGTGGCGGCCAGCGGCGAGCTGGTGGTGGTGCGCCAGCGCGAGTTCGGCACGCTCGAATACACCGCCACCGACCTGCACACGGTGGGCACGCTGGCCAAGGTCACCTCGCTCACGCGCCTGCCCGACGGCACGCTCAAGATCACGGTGTCGGCGCTGCATCGGGTGTCGATCGACTCGGTGCGCCGCGCCGACCACTTCCGCGTGTTCGCCACGACGCTGCCCACGCCCCCGTGCGCGCCCGCCCGTTCCGTGCGCCTGCGCGCCGCGCTCCTGCGCCGCGTGGGCAGCGCGCTGGCGCCCGAGCAGCTGGCGCTGCTGCGCGACATCCCCGAGGCCGGCCGGCTGGTCGACGCCATCATGCCGTTGCTGGCCACGCCCAGCGCGCGCAGCATCCATCCGCACCATTCGCTGCACCAGGGGCTGCTGGAGAAGCTCGACGGCGAGCAGCGCCTGCTCAAGCTGATGAAGATGCTGCCGCACAACCGCCGCGCCGAGGTGCCGCACAACGCCGACTTCACGCAGGCGCCCACGCTGTCCGGGTTCGACCCCGACGGCGAGCCGCAGGCGCGCACCACCGCCGACGGCAGCCTGTGGCTGGTTTTTTCCGCCATGCCTCCGTCCTGGTTCCATCCCACCGAGGCCACCGGCCCGCTCGGCCCCTGCACCGACCTCGACCGCCTGCTCGAGCGCGCCACGGGCTGCCCGGTGTTCTGGGACAGCCTCAAGCTGCTGCTCGTCGACAATCCGAAGCCCGACACCGTCGCGCGCATCGAGCGCTTCCTGCGCAGCCTGCGCCAGACCTGGGCCACCACCGCCAGTTGATGCGTCGCACGGCGGGGAACGTTCCCCGTCCGGCCGCGTCGAACCCCGTCACCCGCCAAGAATCAACGCCCTCATGAACGCTCCTCTCCGCAGCGCCCTGTCGCTTGCCGCGCTGGCTGCCCTGGCCGTCGCCGGCCACGCCGCCGACGCCCCCGCCTCCGCCAGCGCGCACGCCATCGCCACCGTGGCCGGCATGCCGCCGGTGATCGATCCGAACAACCTGTACAGCGAGACGGCCGGCCCCGAGCACGTCAGCCCCGCGCTGAAGGACGACCTGGTGCGCGTGTACGTGCCCAACCTGCGCGGCAACTCGGTGAGCGTCATCGATCCGGCGACGATGAAGGTGGTCGACACCCTCAAGGTGGGCCTGAGCCCGCAGCACGTGGTGGTGGGCTACGACCTGCGCACGCTGTGGGCCGCCAACAATGCCGAGCGCAGCAACAACGGCAGCCTCACGCCCATCGACCCGCACACCGGCAAGACCGGCACCGCGATCCCGGTGGACGACCCGTACAACATGTACTTCACGCCGGACGGCAAGTCGGCCATCGTCGTGGCCGAGGCGCGCCACCGCCTCGACTTCCGCGACCCGAAGACGATGGCGATGCAATATTCCATCGACGCCCCCAAGTGCGGCGGCATCAACCACGCCGACTTCTCCATCGACGGCAAGACGGCGTTCTTCACCTGCGAGTTCGACGGCTCCATCGCCAAGATCGACCTGGCCGAGCGCAAGGTGGCCGGCTACCTTGTGCTGCCGATGCCGTCCACGCGCCTGAAGGACAAGTTCGTGCCGGCCGGCGGCCCCACCACCGAGGTGTGCAGCTCGCGCAAGGGCATGCCCCAGGACATCCGCTTCTCGCCCGACGGCAGGAAGCTGTACGTGGCCGACATGGAGGCCGACGGCGTGCACGTGGTCGACGCCGCCTCGTTCAAGGAGGTGGGCTTCATCACCACCGGCGTGGCCGCGCACGGCCTGTACCCCAGCCGCGACGGCAAGAAGCTCTACATCGCCAACCGCGGCTCGCACCGCATCCACGGGCCGCGCCACGGCCCGGGCAGCGTGACGGTGCTCGACTTCGCCACCGACAAGATCGTCGCCAACTGGCCCGTGCCCGGCGGCGGCAGCCCCGACATGGGCAACGTCACCGCCGACGGCAAGTACCTGTGGCTCTCGGGCCGCTACGACGACGTCGTCTACCGCTTCGACACCGCCTCAGGCGCGGGGCAGCAGGTGGCCGTGGGCCGGGAGCCGCACGGCCTGACGGTGTGGCCGCAGCCGGGGCGGTATTCGTTGGGGCATACGGGCAACTTGCGGTGACGAAAGGGGTCTGGCTCCCGCCAGACAACCTCGACCTGGGGCTGACAGCGCCGCGGGCGGGCTTGCGATCAGTGAGGCCTGGCGGGAGCCAGCCCCCTACGGAAGCAGCACGCTGCAACCCGTGGTGGCACGCGCCTCAAGGTCGCGATGCGCCTGCGCCGCCTGTCCCAGCGGATACCGCTGGTCGATGCGGATGCGCACGCTGCCGTTGCGCACCACCTCGAACAGCTCGTCGGCCATCGCCTGAGTGCGCTCGCGCGTCGAGAGGTGCGTGAACAGCGTGGGTCGCGTGAGATACAGCGACCCCTTGGCCGCCAGCACGTTGGGCGCGAGCGGGGGCACGGCGCCCGAGGCGTTGCCGAACACCGCCATCAGCCCGAACGGGCGCAGGCACGACAGCGAGCCGTCGAAGGTGTCCTTGCCCACCGAGTCGTAGACGACCTTGACGCCTTTGCCGCCGGTGATCTCCTTGACGCGGTCGACGAAGTTCTCGCTGCGGTAGTTGATCATGTGGGCCGCGCCGTACTCCCTGGCGAGCGCGCACTTCTCGTCGGAGCCCGCGGTACCGATCAGCGCGAAGCCCAGCGCCTTGGCCCACTGGCAGGCGATCAGGCCGACGCCGCCGGCCGCGGCGTGCCACAGGAGGGTGTCGCCGGGCGCCAGGCCCTCCACCGGCAGCGTGCGGCGCAGCAGGTAGTTCACCGTGAGGCCCTTGAGCATCATGGCGGCGCCGGTCTCGAAGTCGATCTCGTCGGGCAGCTTGCACACGTGCAGCGCGTCCAGCACGCGCGCCTGGCTGTAGGCGCCGGGCTTGGGGGCGGCGTAGGCGACGCGGTCGCCGACGGCCAGGTGCGTGACGCCTTCGCCCGCCGCCTCGACCACGCCCGCGCCCTCGACGCCCGGGATCAGCGGCAGGGGGTTCTGGTACAGGCCGGTGCGCTGGTAGACGTCGATGAAGTTGATGCCGCAGGCGTGGTGGCGCACGCGCACCTGGCCCGGGCCGGGATCGCCCACCTCGACGTCGACGAGATGCAGGACGTCGGGGCCGCCGAACTCGCTGATCTGGATCGCCTGGGTCACGGGGAGTCTCCTGCACGTCGTTGGGATGCACCCTGTTTTAGCACGCGCGCCTTGACCTTGGCGGCCGCCCGGGGCAGGGGCGAAGGCGCGGCCAGGTGGCGCGGAATCGCCTCGGCCAGGAACTCGTAGACGCGCCGCACTACGCCGCTGGCCCGCAGCTCCCGATGCACCGTCAGCCAGAACGGCAGCGACGGCACGGGCAGGTCGGGCAGCACGCGCCGCAGCGCGGGCCATTGCGCCGCCCAGTAGTCGACGGCGAAGCCGATGCCCGCCCCCGCCGCGATGAGTTGGCCGTAGACCACCTGGTCGTCGGTGCGCACCGCGAAGTCGGACGCGGTCAGCACGACGCCGATGCGGGCCAGGCCGCGCAGGATGGCGTCGTCCCGGTCGTAGCCGATGAGGCGATGCCGGGCCAGGTCGGCCGGTGGGCTGGGCGAGCCCATCGCCGCCAGGTAATGGGCGTGCGCCCACGCGCCGATGGGCGCGTCGCCCACCTTGCGAGCGATGAGCGAGCCCTGGTCGGGACGCACCATGCGCACCGCGATGTCGGCCTCGCGGCGCAGCAGGTTCTGCACGGCGTTCGACGCCACCACCTCGATGGCGATCTCCGGCTCGACGCGCTGGAACTCGGCCACCAGGCCGGGCAGCAGCCACGTGGCGACGACCTGGCTGGCGGTGATGCGCACGGTACCGCGCGTGGCCTCGCGCCCGCGGGAGACGCTGCGCGCCATGGCCTCGGCGGCGGCCTGCATCTGGCGCGCGGCCGGCAGCGCCTCCAGGCCCGCGGCCGTGGGCCGCACCCCGCGGCCGGTGCGCTCGGACAGCGCCACGCCGCGCTGCGCCTCCAACTCGGCCAGGTGGCGGGAGATGGTGGGCTGGTGGCCCTGGGTGGCGCGCGCCGCGGCGCTGACGCTGCCCGCGTCCATCACCGCCAGGTAGCTGCGCACCAGCGCCCAGTCGAGTCTCTGCAAGGGATCGGCCATACGGAAGTGTATAGCTGGTATCCCGTCCCAGGTATTTTCGGATGCCCTCGATCTGCGCACACTGGACGCATCCCATCCCCACCAGGAGCCCGCCATGATCGACACCACTGCCAACACCAGCCCCTCCACCCAACGCCGCCACCGCGTGCTGATCCTCGGCGCCAATGGCCGCTTCGGCCTCGCCGCCGCCCAGGCCTTCGACGCCGCCGGCTGGGACGTGGTAGCCCAGGTGCGGCGTGCGCCCGCCGCCGGCATGCCGGCCCGCGCCCGCATCGTGGCGCTGCCCACCACCGACATCGACGGCATCGCGGCGCACGCTGCCGGCGCCGAAGTGGTGGTGCATGCGCTCAACCCGTCCGACTACACGCTGTGGGCGGCCGAGCTGCTGCCGATGGCGCGCCAGGGCATGGACATCGCCGAGCGCCTCGGGGCCCGCTTCGCCCTGCCCGGCAATGTCTACAACTACGGCGCCGCGATGC
>JACMOG010000684.1 GCA_014378125.1 Vitreoscilla sp.
GGCTGCCCTCCCGCCGCGCCGCCGCGGATGGGGGGCCCCCCTCCTTCGCGCGGGAGGCGGCGGGGGTGCCCAAGCGAGGTAAGCCACCGGGGTCTGGCCCCGTCGGGGCCAGACCCCGCACTTCAGGCGTACGGATCCGCGAACCCCAACCCCGCCAGCACCTCGGTCTCGCGCGCCTCCATGCACGCGGCCTCCGGCCCGTCGTCTTCGTGGTCGTAGGGCTGCGCGTGCAGCGTGCCGTGCACCAGCAGGTGCGCGTAGTGGGCGACGAGGTCGATCTGCTGCTCCTTCGCCTCGCGCTCGACCACCGACGCGCACAGCACCAGGTCGGCCTCGAGCTCGGGCTCCTGCACGTAGTCGAAGGTGAGCACGTTGGTGGCGTAGTCCTTGTGGCGGTAGTCGCGGTTCAGCGCGCGGCCCTCGTCGGCGCCGGCGATGCGCACGGTGGTCGTGGCGGGCAGCTCGAGGCCGGCCCGGATCCAGCGGGCCACCTTGTGGCGCGGCAGCAGCGCGCGGTGCGCCGGGTCGGCGAACTGCAGGCTCAGCTGCAGGTGGGGCAACGCGGTGCGGACCATCAGGAACGTCCTCCGCGGGTGCTGCGCCGGCCTTCCTGGAAGGTGGCCGGTGCCTGTGCCGGGGCCTGTGCCTGTGCCGGCGCCGGGCGCTGCACCGGCGCGGCGGCCGTGGCGTCGTCGCCCCGCGCCGCGGCGGCCTCGTAGGCCTCCACGATGCGCGCCACCAGGGGATGGCGCACGACGTCGGCCGCGCCGAAGACCGTCGACGCGATGCCCGCCACGTTGCGAAGGATCTCCGACGCGTCGGCCAGGCCGCTGCGCGCGCCGCGCGGCAGGTCGACCTGCGTGAGGTCGCCCGTGACCACGGCCTTGGTGCCGAAGCCGATGCGCGTGAGGAACATCTTCATCTGCTCGGGCGTGGCGTTCTGCGCCTCGTCGAGGATCACGAAGGCGTGGTTCAGCGTGCGCCCGCGCATGAACGCGAGCGGCGCGATCTCGATGGCACCGCGCTCGAACGCCTTGGTGACGCGCTCGTAGCCCATCAGGTCGTGCAGCGCGTCGTACAGCGGGCGCAGGTACGGGTCGACCTTCTGCGACAGGTCGCCGGGCAGGAAGCCCAGGCGCTCGCCGGCCTCCACCGCGGGGCGCGTGAGCACGATGCGCTGCACGCTGGCGCGCTCCAGCGCGTCGACCGCGCAGGCCACCGCGAGGAAGGTCTTGCCGGTGCCGGCCGGGCCCAGGCCGAGGGTGATGTCGTGCGACAGGATCTGGCGCAGGTACTGCACCTGGTTGGGCGTGCGGCCGATCAGGTTGGAGCGCCGCGTGTGCAGCACGATCTCGCCGCCGGCCGCGGCCTCGGCCGGCGCCACCGGCTTGGCGTGGCCTTGGATCACGTCGCGCTGCGCGTCGTAGAGCATCAGCTGCAGCTGCTCCTCGTCGATCGGGCGGCCGCTGCGTTCGTACAGCGCCTCGATGAGCGCCAGCGCGCGCGGCGCCTGCAGCTTGCCGCCCTCCACGCGGAAGTGCTCCTGGCGGCGGCTGACGATCACGTTCAGGCCCTGCTCGATGGCGCGCAGGTTCTCGTCGAGGGCGCCGCACACATGGGCGAGACGTTCGTTGTCGGGCGGGGAAAAGGCGCGGCGGACGATCACGGGGTCTTGTCTTGTTCGTTTGATGTCCGAAGATTGTCGGCGCATTCGATAATCGCCGCATGATCGGTCGTCTCACGGGCATCGTCGCGGAAAAGGCCCCTCCGCAAATCCTGGTGGACGTGCAGGGCGTCGGCTACGAGGTGGACGTGCCCATGAGCACGTTCTGCAACCTGCCGGGGCTGGGCGAGCGCGTCACGTTGCTCACCCACTTCGTGGTGCGCGAGGACGCGCAGCAGTTGTTCGCGTTCCTCACCGAAGCGGAGCGTGCCACCTTCCGGCTGCTGATCAAGATCTCCGGCGTGGGGCCGCGCACGGCGCTGGGCATCCTGTCGGGCCTCTCGGTGAACGACCTCGCCGGCGCCGTGGCGCGCCAGGAGGGCGGCCGGCTGCAGAAGGTGCCGGGCATCGGCAAGAAGACGGCCGAACGCCTGCTGCTGGAACTCAAGGGCAAGCTGGGCCCCGAACTCGGCGCCGGCGCCGTGGTCATCGCCAACGACGCCCAGGGCGACATCGTGCAGGCGCTGATCGCGCTGGGCTACAACGAGAAGGAGGCCGCGATGGCGATGAAGGGCCTGCCCAAGGACGTCGGCGTGTCCGACGGCATCAAGCAGGCGATGAAGGCGCTTTCCTGATGCCTGGGTGCCTGGTCTTGCATGTACTCGTGCTAGACCTGGCACCCACTGACTAAAGAACCAACTTGGCGGTCGCCTTGACATCAACAGTCTGCCGCTTCCCCGCAGCATCCTCGATCACCAGCGTGATCGGCACCACGTCGCCGAACTTCACCGGCGCCTTCAGCCCCATCAGCATCATGTGATATGCCCCGGCCTTCAGCTCCACCGGCTTGCCCGCGGGCAGCGGCAGCGCGTCGACCGGCCGCATCTTCATCACGTCGCCCACCATCTTCATCTCGTGCACCTCCACCGAGGCGGCGATGGGCGAGCTGGCCGACACCAGCTTGCCGCCCTGCGCGGACGTGATGGTCATGAAGGCGCCGGTGACGGTCTGCTGGGCGACGGTGGTGCGCACCCAGGGCTTGTCGACGGTGACCTGCGCGTGGGCGGCGGACGCGACCAGCGTCGCGGCCAGGAAGAAGGCGGATTTGTTCATGGCGGCAATCGTAAGCGAGACGAGTTGGAACGGTTGCCGCCCCGAACGTTCCCGGCCGGCGTCATAATCACTGCATGTCCATACAGACCGACGATTTCAGCGGCGCCGGTGCTCGCGATCCGAAACCGGCCCGGGTCATCGGCGCCAATCCCGCGTCGCCCAACGAAGAGGTGATGGAACGCGCGCTGCGGCCCAAGCGCATGCACGACTACGTCGGCCAGGTGAAGGCGCGCGAACAGCTCGACATCTTCATCGGCGCCGCCCGCAAGCGCTCCGAGTCGCTCGACCACGTGCTGCTGTTCGGCCCGCCGGGCCTGGGCAAGACCACGCTGTCGCACATCATCGCGGCCGAACTGGGCGTCAACCTGCGCCAGACGTCGGGCCCGGTGCTGGAGAAGCCGAAAGACCTCGCGGCCATCCTCACCGGCCTCGAGCGCAACGACGTGCTGTTCATCGACGAGATCCACCGCCTGTCGCCGGTGGTCGAGGAGATCCTGTACCCGGCGCTGGAAGACTTCCAGATCGACATCATGATCGGCGACGGCCCGGCCGCGCGCTCGATCAAGCTCGACCTGCAGCCGTTCACGCTGGTGGGCGCCACCACGCGCGCCGGCATGCTCACCAACCCGCTGCGCGACCGCTTCGGCATCGTGGCGCGGGTGGAGTTCTACACGCCCGAGGAGCTGGCCCGCATCGTCACGCGATCCGCCGGCCTGCTGGGCGTGCCCATCGACCCCGAAGGCGCGCACGAGCTCGCGCGCCGTTCGCGCGGCACGCCGCGCATCGCCAACCGGCTGCTGCGCCGCGTGCGCGACTACGCCGAAGTCAAGGCGCAGGGCCGCATCACGGTGCCGGTGGCCAACCTGGCGCTGGCCATGCTCGATGTCGATCCGCAGGGCTTCGACGTGATGGACCGCAAGCTGCTCGAGGCCATCGTGCACCGCTTCGACGGCGGGCCCGTGGGCCTGGACAACGTGGCCGCGGCCATCGGCGAGGAAGCGGGCACGATCGAGGACGTCATCGAGCCCTATCTCATCCAGCAGGGTTATCTGCAGCGCACACCGCGCGGGCGCATCGCCACGATCGCGGCGTACCGCCACCTGGGCCTGGCGCCGCCGGCACGGGCGGGCATCGACCTGTTCGGACTGCCGCCCGAATAGCGACCCCGTCATCAATAGCCACCCGGTCATCCTGCGCGCAGTCGCAGGATGACACGGCAGGTTGCTGTCAGTCGTTTCGAGCTGCCAGCGCCGCCGCGGCCGGCATGCGGTCGGCCGATTCGTCGAGCGTGGGCGCATTCACGTCCAGGTGACCCGTGTCGTTCCAGCCCACCATCGTCAGGCCCGAGCTGGTGTGCAGCAGCCGGTTGATGGCGGCGTTGTCCAGTTGCCAGATGCGCGGGGCGTCGAGCGGCACGCGGCTGGCGGCGCGGTAGAGGCAGTCGAGCACGCCGCCGTGGGCCACCAGCACCACGGTCTTGCCTGCGTGGCGCTCGGCGATGCGCAGCGTGGCCTCCACGCAGCGCGCGTAGAACGCCGTGAGCGACTCGCCGTCGACGCCGGGCCGGAACTCGGGGTCGCGGCTCTTCCAGCGCGCCGACAACTCGGGAAAGCGCTCGGCGACCTCGGTGTGCGTCAGGCCCTGGAAGCTGCCGAAGCTGCGCTCGCGCAGCGCCGGGTCGAGCTCCAGCGGGATGCGGTTGAAGCCGGCGATGGCTTCGGCGGTTTCCTTCGCCCGAGCCAGGTCGCTGCTGACGACGACGTCGGGCTGATCGTCGGCGAGCCAGTGCGCCGTGCGGCGCGCCTGTTCGTGCCCGCGCTCGTTGAGCGGGATGTCCAGCTGCCCCTGCAGGCGGGCCTCGACGTTCCAGGCGGTCTCGCCGTGTCGTACCGCGATCAGTCGCGTGGCTTCGCCATGGCTCATTCAGCAGGTCTTTCGAGGTTCAGGCGCCCCACACGATGGGTTGCTTCCCCGCGTGCGCGCGTTTCATCATCTCCACCATCGGCCACACGCGCTGGCGCAGGCTGACCGCGTCGCCGCGCGGGGTGGCATCGTCGCCGTCGCCGGCCGGCTTGGGGCTCTCGGCGGAGACCGCCGCCTCCAGCGCGCTCATGGCGGCCGGCATCTGGTCGACCTCGATGATGCCTTGCGGGGACGGGTCCTTGCCGATGAGGCTCAGCACGCGGTCGCCCACCGGCTGGGTCATGATCAGGTCGCCGGTGGCCTGGCTCTTGAATTTGTACATCATGGTGGTGTTACCCAAATGAAAGCGGCCAAGGGATGCCTTGGCCGCGATTGTCCGCGATCTGCTCGACGGTTCACGAGGAACCGTCGACCGATTCGAGGGGATTCTCAGCGATTGCGGCGCACGCGCACCACTTCCACCAGAGCGATGACGGCGGCGCCGACGGCAGCGGCGATCAGCAGCGACTTGATGGGCTCGTCCTGGACGTAGCCGCGGGTGGACTCGACGGCCTTCTGGCTGCGGTCACGCAGGACGGCGGCCTGCTCGCGGGCGGCGTCGTAGCCATCGCTGGCGTAGCCACGGGCACGCTCGCTGACGCGCGACAGCAGCGGCTTGGCATCGCCGTAGGCGCTGGCCAGGCCGTCGACGGCGCAGTCGATGGCGGCGTGGGCGTCGCGCTCGGCGGCCTTGAGGGCGGCGGCGGCACGGTTGAAGTGTTCGGAGGTGGTGGCGCTGGTGGCGTTCGACAGTTCGGACATGTGGGCTCCTGGAGGGTTGGATTTCGCCGCCGCGACCAGGGGGTCGGCCGAAGCATTGAAGAGACGATTGCAGTTTGCGCGACAAGCCGGCTCGCCCCGGTAGGGCTGGAACGTGCCTGCATGTCAGGCGGCCACGGGCCGCGGCGTAGGACAGCGACTACAGGGCAATCAGCATGCGCGCTCGACAGTGCAGGCTGACACAAGACCGCGCCGCCTTCGAATGATTGCAACGAGGGTCAGTGCGAGCGTTCGCCCGGCTCGCGCGTCGCCAGCGACAGGCAATAGGCCACCAGCTGGTCGATGTCGCGGGACTTGTCGAATACGCGGTCGGCCCCACTCGCCAGGCAGCGCGCCTGCATCTCGTCGGTGGCGTAATTGCTGAGCACCACCAGGGCGGCGCCGGGGCGCTCGCGGCGCGCGGCCGCGATCACGCCCAGCCCGGAGCCGGTGCGCAGGAAGATGTCGATGATCACCAGGTCGCAGCGCTCGCCGTCGGCGTGCAGCCAGTCGACGGCAACGCGCTCGTCGGCGGCCGTGCCCACCACGTGCACGGGCGCCAGTTCCTCCAGCGCGGCGATGAGGCTCTCGAGCACGATGACGTTGTCTTCCACCACGTAGGCGTCCAGCGCGCGAACGGGCGCGTCAGGGTCGCCGTTGCGGGCCCGCGGCGTGGCGCCTGTGGCGTTGGCGGTCGCGCCCCGGGGGTTCATCATCGGCTCGCCGAAGCGATGGCGGTCGCCTCGGGCACGAGGTCGTGCTGCACGGCGGTGATGAGGAACAACGTGGCCGCTATCGCGATGACGACGGGAAACACGTTGCGGACGGAGAGGACGGACATGGCGAAGGCTTTGGCGGGTTGCATTGAAGACATGTCAAGGATGCGCCGAATGTTCGGGGCTGGCTGCCGGCCAGTCCCCCGATGCCCTGTAGTGCCTGTCCTACGCGCCGTGCGCCACCGTCGTGCGAGGATCAGAATCGAGGATCGCGGCTCGATGCCGCAACGGAGACCCTCCATGACCCCGACCGCCGCCGCCCCGACCTCCTCCACGCCCGCGGATCTGCGCGACAAGTGCGTACCCGCGCGCGAGGCGCCCGCCGAAGACCTCGATCTCGAAGAGGATGTCGCGCCCAACCTGGGCGGCGAAGACCAGATGCAGGACGCCTAGACACGTTCAGAGCCGGCGTTGCGACGCCGGCAGCGTGATCCAGGATTCGAGCGCGCGGTCTTCCATCCACGAGCCCAGCCGGCGCCCCTGCAGGCCATCGCAGCCCGCGGCCACGAGCGCCGCGCACTGCAGCTCGGTATCGGCGCCGTTGGCGTGGACTTCCAGCTGCATCGCATGGGCGAGCTGCACCAGCGCCGGCACCCAGCGCGATTCGGCGCCCGTGCCGGCGCAGGCCTGGGCCAGCGTCGAATCGAGCTTGACACTGGAGAACGGCAGGCGCTGCAGCGCGGCCAGCGAGCTGTTGCCGGCGCCGAAGCCGTCGAGCATCACGCGAATGCCCTGGCGCGCCAGCGAACGCACCGCGGCCAGCGCGGCGTCGGGGTCGGCCCGCAGCGCGGACTCGCTCACGTCGATCTCCAGGTGTTGCGGCGCGCACCCCGCGGCCTCCAGCGCGGCGGCCACGCGGCGGGCGTAGCCCGGCTGCGTGAGCTGCCAGTCGGACACGTTCACGTTCAGGCGCAACGCATGGCCCGCCTCGCGCCATCGGCGTTGCTGCAGCAGGCCGTGCTCCAGCACCCAGTCGTCGAGCGCGCCCACCAGGCCGCGCTCCTCGGCCACGGCCATGAACTGGCTGGCGGCCACCTCGCCCAGCTCGCGGTCGCGCCAGCGCAGTTGCACTTCGAGCGCCACGGCCAGGCCGGTGCGGGTATCGAAGCGCGGCTGCGCGGCCAGCCGGAAGCGGCCTTCCTCGGCGGCGCGCAGCAGCCCGGCCTCGACGCGGTCGCGCTTGCGCTGCCAGCCGCCGAATCCGAACTTGTGCACCGCGAAGCTGGAACGATTGGCCTGCTGCGCGCGATGCATCGCGATCTCGACGTGGCGCAGGATCTCGTCGGCCGACAGCCCGGCGCCCGGATACGTGCCGATGCCGATGGCCACGGGCACGCCGGCCACGCGCTCCTGCGCCTCGATCAGCCGGCGCGCGGCGGCCTCGGCGGCCGCCTCGCTGGCGTAGTCGATCAGCACGCCGAAGCGGCTGCCGCCCAGGCGGGCGCAGTAATGCGGCTGGCGCATGGCCCCGCGCACCTGCGCGGCCAGCTCCGACAGCCGGCGGGCCCCGGCAGCGCTGTCGCCGCCCTCGCCGAACAGCGCGTCGCGGTTGAACTCGATGCTCAACACGGCGAAGCCGGCGCTCTGGCGGCCGGAGCGCAGCGCCTCTTCCAGCGTCAGCAGGAAGCCGGTGCGGTTGGGCAGATGGGTGAGCTGGTCGATGCCCTGGTGTCCGGGCTCGCGCGGCGCGCCGGGACGGTGCGGGTTGGTCTCGCGGAACGAGAACACGCGGCCGATGGGCCGGCCGTGGCTCCACTGCGGCTGCGCGTGGCGCTCGATGATGGCCCCGTTGACCTGCGCGATAACGTCGTGCGCCTCGGCCAGCGTGTGGGCGTAGACGTCTTCCAGGCGGCGGTCGTAGCCGTCGACGTCCATCACGTTCATGCGCACCCACTCGTGCACGGCGCGGTCGTCTCCCGCCTGCAGCACGCCGTCGGGCAGCGACCACATGCGCGCGAAGCGGCGGTTGAACGCGCGGATGTTGCCGTTGAGGTCGGTGACGAGGATCGCGTCGGCCGTGGCCTCCAGCGTGGCGCGCAGTTCGGCCAGCGCCGTCTCGCGCTCCAGTTCGACGCGGCGCTCGCGCGTACGGTCGCGCACCTGCACGAGAAACAGCGGGGAGCCGTCGTCCAGCCAGAGCGGCGCGATGCGGCGCGACACGGCGCACGTGCGCCCGCCGGGCAGATGCAGCTCGGCGTCGCTGTCGAGCACGCTGACCACGCCGCAGCGCACGCCGTCCCAGTAGGCCATGTCCTCGAGCTCGGGGATGGCGTCCTCGGCGTCGAGGCCTTCCAGGCCGCCGCGTTGCAGCAGTTCCTCGGCCTCGACGTTGGCGCCCAGGATGTGGCCGTGCGCCGCGTCCACCACCCACGCGGCGTGGCCCAACGCGGCCAGGGCCGCGAGGAGTCCGGCGAGCGACTCCCTGGCCGCGACCGGCGTCAGCAGCGGCGCGCTGGAGGTCATGCCAGGGCCTCTTCCGGCAGGTCTTCCTTCGGCGTGCTCTCAACGTCGAAGAAGTACGAGATGCGCTGGCGCGGCTTCAGGTAGTCGACCGCGCGGGCCGGCAGCTGCACCGGCTTGAGGCTGCGGCGGATGCCCACCTGCGGCGTCTTCTCGAGGTCGAGGTGGATGGCCTCTTCGAGCGCCACGGCCGGGTCGTACACCAGCACTCGCGGCTTGAGCGGGTGCGCGGCGTTGACGGTCATCACCATCGCGAAGCGATCGTCGCTGAGCTGCACCACCGAGCCGGGCGGGTAGATGCCCATCATCTTGATGAAGCCCGACAGCAGCGTCTCGTCGAACTTGGAGCGGCATTGCGCGAACAGCCGCGACAGCGCCTCATGGGGCGTGATGGACTGCGCCGGCGACGCGGCGTTGCACAGGTTGTCGTAGCGGTTGACCAGCGCCACGATGCGCGCCGGCAACGACATGCGCGGGAGCATCAGCGCGCTGGGAAAGCCACTGCCGTCCGCGAGTTCGTGGTGCTGGGCGATGACCAGTTGCGCGTCGGCCGACAGGCCCATGCGGCGGCCGAGGATCAGGCCCTGGGCGACGTGGTCGCGGTACAGCGCGGCCTCGCCCGAATTGAAGTCGTCGCGCGCCAGGCGCACGCGATCGGGCAGCGAGATCTTGCCCACGTCGTGCATCAGCGCGCCGACGCCCAGCTCCATCAATACATTGGCGGGTATCGCCAGCTGGCGGCCCAGCATCAGCGAGACCACGGTCACGTTGAGCGAATGGGCGGCGTGGCGGTCGCTCGCCATCTCGCCCAGCACGCGCAGGCAGGGCTCGCCCTCCACCAGCATCTTGTCGAGCAGCGCCTTCGCCAGTTGCTGCGCGTCGGCGTTGGCCTGCGTGGGATCGGTCAGCACCTTGTCGTTGGTGCGGCGCAGGTCGCGGCAGGCCTCGGTGAACTGGCGTTCGCAGCGCGCGGCGGTCTCCATCTGGGCGCTGAGGGCCAGCTTGGCCAGCTGGCGGGCGTCCAGCACCTTGGGCGCGTCGTCGTCGGCGGCGGACTGGCTGTCGGACGCACCGGCGCCGGCCGTGTCCTCGGCGGCCGGCTGCTCGATGTCGCTGCGTTCGGGGCTCCAGGTCAGGCGCGCGAGTCCCAGCGAGCGGATCGTCTCGATCTGCTCGGGGGTGGTCAGCTTGAAGCTGGAGAGCGGGAACGGATGCGACATCCAGCCGACGTTCAGGTGAACGAACATGCCGATACGCAACGCACTCGCTTGGATGGGGGTCGTCATTCGAATCTTCCCTTACCGGCCACCGCCTGCAGCCGGTTTCTTTCTCTCGGTTGAATCGGCCAAACCCCTGCCCGACTTGAGCGGACAGATCACCCCTTATGACGTTGGCGCACCGAAAACGCGCAAAATCCCGTCAACAGGCGCACGATTGCGAATAAATGTTCTGCCTGCGAACACTTGTGGCCCTCCTCGAGACACCTCCATGACCGACGCCTTCATCTGCGACGCACTGCGCACCCCCTTCGGCCGCTACGGCGGCGCCCTGTCGCCGGTGCGCGCTGACGATCTTGGCGCCATTCCAATCCGTGCGTTGCTGGCGCGCCATCCCGAACTCGATCCCGCCGCCATCGAGGACATCCTCTACGGCTGCGCCAACCAGGCCGGCGAGGACAACCGCAACGTCGCCCGCATGAGCGCCCTGCTGGCCGGACTGCCGGTGGACGTGCCCGGCGTCACGCTGAACCGCCTGTGCGGCTCGGGCATGAATGCCGTCGGCAGCGCCGCCCAGGCCATCCGCTCCGGCGAGGCCGGCCTGCTGCTGGCCGGCGGCGTGGAGAGCATGAGCCGCGCGCCCTTCGTGATGCCCAAGGCCACGTCGGCATTCGCGCGCGACAACGGGGTCTACGACACCACCATCGGCTGGCGCTTCGTCAACCCGCTGATGAAGGCGCAGTACGGC
The DNA here is from genome assembly GCA_014378125.1 of Vitreoscilla sp. Next base: position 10,699 of record JACMOG010000684.1, read on the forward strand.
GTCGACTCGATGCCCGAGACGGCCGAGAACGTGGCCGATGACTTCGGCATCAACCGCGCCGACCAGGACGCGATGGCGCTGCGCTCCCAGCTGAAGGCGGTGGACGCGCAGAAGCGCGGCTTCTTCGACGCCGAGATCACGCCGGTGACGGTGCCGCAGAAGAAGGGCGACGCGGTCGTCGTCTCGAAGGACGAACATCCGCGCGAGACCTCGTTGGAGGCGCTGGGCAAGCTCAAGCCCATCGTGCGTCCCAACGGCACCATCACGGCCGGCAACGCCTCCGGCGTCAACGACGGCGCGTGCGCCCTGCTGCTGGCCAGCGCCAGCGCGGCGAAGACGCACGGCCTGACGCCGCGCGCCCGCGTGCTGGGCATGGCCGTGGCCGGCGTGGCGCCGCGCATCATGGGCATCGGCCCGGCGCCGGCCTCGCGGAAGCTGCTGGCCCGCCTGGGCCCCACCATCTGGCAGATGGACGTCATCGAGCTGAACGAGGCCCTCGCCGCGCAGGGCCTGGCCGTGCTGCGCCAGCTGGGCGTGGGCGACGACGACCCGCGCGTGAACCCGAACGGCGGCGCCATCGCCCTGGGCCATCCGCTGGGCGCCAGCGGCGCGCGTCTGGTGACGACCGCGGTCAACCAGCTGCACGCCACGGGCGGGCGGTACGCGCTGTGCACCATGTGCATCGGCGTGGGGCAGGGCATCGCACTCGTCGTCGAACGCGTCTGACGCGACTTTCGCCGTCATCCTCCGCGAAGGCGCAGGATCCCCGCGAGCCGGGGGCTCGTTGGCGGGGGGGGGGCCTGCGAATTCGCGCAGGA
>JACMOG010000685.1 GCA_014378125.1 Vitreoscilla sp.
CCCTCGGCAATGGCGCCCGAGGACACCATGACGATCTCGCGGCCCGACTGGCCCAGCGCGGCCATCTGGCGGCACCAGTTGCCGATGGCCTCGGCGTCGACGCCGCGACCTTCCTTGGTGAGCAGGCTGGATCCGACCTTGTCGACGGTGCGGCGCGCGGGGCGGAGTTCGTCGTTGACCGCGGCGGCCGGGGCCTCCCGGGACGCCGCGCCCTCCGTCATGCGGCGCGGGTACGCCGCCGGGTGGGCGCCGCCGGGGCGGCGGCTTCGGTCTCGAGCTCGGGCTCGGGCACGGGCTCGGGATCCAGGGGCGCGAAGCGCGGATCGATCGGCTCGTCGTTGTCGGCCTGGGTGGCCTTGGCCACCACCTTCCGGGTACCGCGCACCGGACGCACGGGCTCGTCGACGACCGGAGCCACGACGGGCAGGGTGTCCTCGAAGCGCGGATCCACCGGCGGGGCCAGCTGCTCGACCTGCGAGTGGATGTGCTCGTAGATGGCGTGCAGCATGGGCTGCAGGCCTTCGCGGGCGAGCGCCGAGATCTGGAACACCGGGCCCTTCCACTTCAGGCGCTTGACGAAGTCCTTGCAGTGCGCGTCGCGTTCTTCGGCGGGCACCATGTCGAGCTTGTTGAGCACCAGCCAGCGCGGCTTGGCGGCCAGCTCGGGGTCGTACTTCTCGAGTTCCTTGACCAGCGCCTTGGCCTGCTTGACCGGGTCGACGCCGGCGTCGAACGGCGCCATGTCGATGACGTGCAGCAGCAGGCGGGTGCGCTGCAGGTGGCGCAGGAACTGGTGGCCCAGGCCGGGGCCTTCGGCGGGGCCCTCGGTCAGGCCCGGGATGGCGGCCCCGACGGAGCTCTTCTCCGGGGCGACGCGCACGACGCCCAGGTTGGGATGCAGCGTGGTGAACGGGTAGTCGGCGATCTTGGGGCGCGCGTTGGAGATCGCGGTGATCAGCGTGGACTTGCCGGCGTTGGGCATGCCCAGCAGGCCCACGTCGGCCAGTACGCGCAGCTCGAGCCGCACCTTCTTCTCTTCGCCCGGCCAGCCCGGCGTCTTCTGGCGCGGGGCGCGGTTGGTGCTGGTCTTGTAATGCAGGTTGCCGAAGCCGCCGTCGCCGCCCTTGCAGAGCAGCACGGGGACGTCGGGCTCCACGAGCTCGGCCAGGATCTGGTCGGTCTCGAAGTCCTTGATCATGGTGCCCACGGGCACGCGCAGCACGATGTCCTCGGACGCCGCGCCGAACTGGTCGGAGCCGCGGCCGGATTCGCCGTTGCGCGCCTCGTGGCGGCGGTTGTAGCGGTAGTCGATCAACGTGTTCAGGTTGCGGTCGCCCACGAACCACACGCTGCCGCCCTTGCCGCCGTTGCCGCCATTGGGGCCGCCGAAGGGAATGCACTTCTCACGACGGAAGCTCATGCAGCCGGCGCCGCCATTGCCGGCGGCGATGTCGATCACGGCTTCATCAACGAATTTCATGGGAAGGTCCTTCTTCTTGCGGCCACGCCGACTTCATTGGAACAATAAACGAGAAAGCCCCGGCATGCCGGGGCTGTCGCAAACCGAACTTGAAGCCAGCGTTGCGGATTACAACGGGGTCACGAAGACCGTCTGGCGGTTCAGGCTGCCCTTGGTGGCAAACGAGATCTTGCCGTCGACCAGCGCGAACAGCGTGTGGTCGCGGCCCATGCCGACGTTGTCGCCGGCGTGGAACTTGGTACCACGTTGGCGAACGATGATGGAACCGGCCGAGACCGTTTCACCGCCGTAGCGCTTCACGCCGAGCATCTTTGGTTGGGAGTCGCGGCCGTTCCGGGTTGAACCGCCGCCTTTTTTCTGTGCCATGGTGCATTAGCTCCTGTGCAATGAGATCCGGATCGCCGCTTACGCGGTGATGGACGAGATCTCGAGTTCGGTGAAGTGCTGGCGATGACCGCCATGCTTCTGGTAGTGCTTGCGACGGCGCATCTTGAAGATGCGAACCTTGTCGTGACGACCTTGGGCAACCACGGTAGCCTTCACGCTTGCACCCGCGACCAGGGGCGCGCCGACCGTCAGTTCTGCGCCGTTTCCGACTGCGAGAACCTGATCCAACACGATTTCCTGGCCAACGTCCGCAGCAATCTGTTCTACCTTAATCTTTTCGCCGGCTGCAACCTTGTATTGCTTGCCACCGGTTTTTACGACCGCGTACATATATGACCTTTCAGTTGACTTCTTCTTCGGCCGCAGGCTGAACGGCGTTGCCTGCCTCCCGGACGACGCGGTCGAAACTTGCATTTCGAGGGTTCGTCCCGGCCGGAAGAGGCCCCGCATGTGGTCATGCGGTGGCAACCGGCCCAGGCACGCTGGGTTCAGCCAAAGTCGGCGAAGCCCGCGATCATACCAGCAAGCGCGGGAAACGTCAAAACGCAAGCCAGCCCACGGGCAACGGAGCTCCAGGCTTCCTATAATGTTCGTTTCCCATCCCGCGAGCCGTCGTGAACGCCCCCCTCACCCACGCGCCCCTGCCCGCCGATCCCATGGCCGCCGAAATGCAGGCGGTCGACGAGGTCATCCGTCGCCGGCTGACGTCCGAAGTCGCGCTCGTCGACCAGATCGCGAACTACATCGTCGGCGCCGGCGGCAAGCGGATCCGTCCGCGCCTGGTGCTGCTGTTCTCGCGCGCGCTGTCGTTCTCGGGCGCCAGCCGCTTCGAGCTCGCGGCCATCATCGAATTCATCCACACCGCCACGCTGCTCCACGACGACGTCGTCGACGAGTCGGCGCTGCGCCGCGGCCGCGCCACCGCCAACGCGCTGTTCGGCAATGCCGCCAGCGTGCTGGTGGGCGACTTCCTCTATTCGCGCTCGTTCCAGATGATGGTCGGCCTGAAGGAGATGCGCGTGATGCAGATCCTGTCGGACGCGACCAACGTCATCGCCGAGGGCGAGGTGCTGCAGCTGCTCAATATGCACAACCCCGACGTGAACCAGGAAAGCTACCTGACCGTGATCCGCTCGAAGACGGCCAAGCTGTTCGAGGCGGCCGCCCAGCTCGGCGCGCTGATCTCGGGCGCCGACGAGGCCGGCATCGACGCGGCCGGCGAATACGGCCGCTCGCTGGGCACGGCGTTCCAGCTCATCGACGACGTGCTCGACTACGCCGGCGACGCGACCGAGATCGGCAAGAACGTCGGCGACGACCTGCGCGAAGGCAAGCCGACGCTGCCGCTGATCTGGCTGATGGAAAACGGCACGCCGGCCCAGCGCGAGCTGGTGCGTGAATGCATCGAAAACGGCGACGAGGCGCATTTCGACGCGGTGCTCGCTGCCGTCACCAGCAGCGGTGCGCTCGATTACACGCGCGACGCCGCCGTGATGGCCGCCGACCGCGCCGCCAGCGCGATTGCCGATTTGCCGGAGACGGAATTCAAGCAGAGTTTGCTGCAGCTGTGCACGTTTGCTGTCGACCGGAATCACTGATCCAGCCACGCACATTCAGTAGCAATTGACAACGACGGGAAAGCGGAATTACATTCTGCTTTCCCGTTTCTTTTTTCAGGCTTGCATTGCCGTCGGGGTGTAGCTTAGCCCGGTAGAGCGCTACGTTCGGGACGTAGAGGCCGGAGGTTCGAATCCTCTCACCCCGACCACGCAGTCCCTTCATCAAACAGCCGCCAACAGCGCGGCAGTTTTGCTGTCAGCGCCTTGGGTCACCGATCGCACCATGCGTGGACACCTTCGCCGATCAATGCAAACGTGCGCGCATGCTTCCATGCGCGCACGGCTTACCACTGTTTACATCAGGTTTGCGTCAAGGGGCGATGCCCACTGTGTGGTTGAGGTTATTAAACCCGGTGGCGGCTTCCCACGTTCCCGTGTTGGCGAGCTGAATCGCGTACTCCGGCCGATCATGCAGCGACGCTTGCGGGTCGGCAAGATGCAGCAGCACTGCATATGAACCCTTGGGCATGCCAGCCGGTAGCACTGCGGTCTCGTTGATCGTCACGGTCTGGCCGGCCAGCCAACGGCGCGGATCGGCGGCAAGTTTGACGCGATACAGCGCACCGCTGGCCGTATTGCGGAACACCAGTTCCACATTGCGGCTATTGAACGGCGCCGCCCAGCCCTGGTTCTGCACCTGCAAGGTCAAGGCAAAAGCGCCACCCGGCTTGGCGCTGCTTGAAAATGTGCCGCTCTTGAGGACAAACCGATAGCCCAGTTTTTGCTCGACTTGCGGGAAGCAACCCTGGTTTCTCCAGGCGTTGAGCACGGTAACGTTGTAGTCGAGGTTCAAGTACGACCAGTGCAGCTTGGTCATCTCGCCCAAGGCGGCCGGGCAATCGCTACGTGGGGCCACATAGGCGCACGTCTCACCGCCAGTCGGCACATAATTGGTCTCCGCTTGCATGTACGGGTACTCTACCGACGGATTGATATAGGTCCCGTAATCGGACGCATTCGACAGGAAGCAGTCGTTATGGAAACCCAGGCGTGCCTTGGCGGTACCCGTGAACGCCTCGCTGCTGGTGAGCGCCGTTGTGCTGTACAGCTTGGTTTTGAACAGCGGCATACGCAACTGCACCATGCGCTCGGCCGGCACCACTTGCAGCAGCTTGTCGACGACCGATTTGCGGTCGGCGATGTTCTTCGTCGTCATGTTGTAGCTGTCGCCATAGTTCTGCGTATTGCCCCATTCGCCCCAACTACCCACCAGGCCCGCCTGCACGACGAGGATGACGTCCTTGTTGGTGCTCAGGTAAGGCGCGAGTTGGGTGAGATGGGTGTTGACCATGGCGGGCGTCGCATCGACCGGTGAATTGTTATCGGCGTATGCGAAACGGACAATCGCCTTCAGGCCGGCCTTGCGCACGGTATCCATTTGCTGCTGGAACAGGTTGAGGGTGGTCTGGTTGATCGGCGAATTCACGAAGTTGCGGAGATAGAACACGCACAAGACCAGCGATTCGCCGTCCGAAGTACGGAAGCTGGTCAATTGGCTCTGGTTATACGGCGTTTCACAGCCGACATGACGGTAGAGGCCCCGCTCAGGATTGGCGATGGTCGCGGTGCTGGCCGTGTAGTTGACGGGTACCGGCGCGCCAGGTGCAGGGGTGGGTGTTGGCGTTGGCGTTGGCGTTGGCGTTGGCGTTGGCGTCGGCGTTGGCGTTGGCGTCGGCGTTGGCGTCGGCGTTGGCGTTGGTGTTGGCGTCGGCGTTGGCGTTGGCGTTGGTGTTGGTGTTGGCTGGCTGGAGTAAACCGGCAGGATGGCCGATGCGGGCAACGCATCGACCTGTGCGACCAGATTCACGCTGGCGCCCCCCCCGATATCGGAA